>JANLRE010000905.1:0-4099 GCA_031368205.1 Fimbriiglobus sp.
GACGATGTCTCTATTTAGGCAATGCGGGTGTTGATGTCTGCTGTCACGTTTGCCGCGGTCGCTACAATTTACACTGAACGCAGTTTATCCCATGACCACACCCGAACGGGACCGGATGGCCGGGTCCACTATGCCACGTGATTATTACGAAGTTCTTGGCGTTTCAAAGTCTGCCTCGGAAGAGGAGATTAAGAAGGCGTACCGTAAACAGGCCGCGAAGCACCACCCGGACCGCAACCCAGGGGACAAGGACGCGGAAGCGAAGTTTAAGGAACTTTCCACGGCTTACGAGGTGATTTCCGACCCGGACAAGCGGCAGAAGTACGACCGCTACGGCCACGCGGGGGGGCAAGCGGATTTCCCGCGTGGTGGGAGTGGCACTGGTGGGGGTGGGTTTCCTGGTGCGGGGCAGGTCGATCCGGGCATGGCCGAAGAACTCTTCCGCAACATGTTCGGCGGCGGTGCAGACGTCGGGGACGTGTTCGGCGGGGGGAGTGCCCGTCGTGGTAAGAGCCGCAATGCCCGAACGAAGGCACCGTCGCCGGACATCGAAACCGAAGTCACGGTGCCGTTTCACGACGCTGCCAATGGCGGCTCAATCTCAATCAGTGTCGGGGGTCGGTCGATCGACGTGCGTGTGCCAGCGGGGATTGAGGAAGGTAAGAAACTCCGCGTTCCGGCGTCTGCCACTGGCGCATCTGACGTGTTGTTGAAAGTGAAGATTGCGCCGCACCCGTACTTCAAGCGCGACGGCAACGACATTACACTCGAAGTGCCGATTAGCATCGCGGAAGCTGTGCTAGGCGGGAGAGTCGAGGTGCCGACGCTGTCCGGCGATCGACTCACGGTGAAGGTTCCGCCCGGTACGAGTAGTGGTGCGAAAATCCGCCTGAAAGGGAAGGGGATCGTCGGTGGCGATCAGTTTCTGGTTATGAAGATCGTCGTGCCGGCCAGCCTGGATGAGAAAAGCCGAGAGCTGATTGAAGAGTTTGCCAAAGGCAATGAATTTGATGCGCGCGCCAGTGTGGTTTGGCGCTAATCGGGGAGTACGGGGGCGAAAGCCCACGAACGATCGTTCGTGGGCTTTACAGGGATAACACACCATGTTGAACGAAACCACACCTGCTGCGCGATTACTGTTCACGCAAGGGCAGCGGTTGAAAACCCCGGAGCAGTTTCAGAAGGTGTACGACCGCAAAAGATCCGCTAGCGATTCTTCGCTGATTGTGTATGTTTGCGAGAATGATGTGCAGCATCCCCGCTTAGGTGTCTCGGTCTCGAAGAAGATCGGTGGGGCGGTGGTGCGGAATCGGTTTAAGCGGTTGTTCCGGGAAGCATTTCGTTTGACACAACATGACATGCCGCGTGGGGTGGACATCATCATGATCCCACGGCCAAAGACAGAACCAACGACGGAGCAGTTGAAGGCATCGTTGGTGAAACTCGTGAAACAGGCAGCACAACGGCTCACACCAACGCCGACTCGGGAGCCGCCGAAATGATTCGCTGGGTGTGGTGCGGCCCGAAGTGGGTTGTTTCCCAAGTCCTGATCCTTCTCGTGAAGGGCTACCAATTCTTTATTCGCCCGTGGTTGCCGCCGTCGTGTCGGTTTCAACCGGGGTGTAGCGAATACTTCATCCTCGCGGTGCGGAAGTACGGTCCAATCAAGGGTAGCGTGAAAGGTGTCTGGCGTGTGTGCCGATGCAATCCGTTGTGCGAAGGCGGCTACGACCCACCGTGATGGAACGCACCCGCGAAGCTGTGTTCATTGATGACCGCACGTTCTGGATCAACCGTCCGTGTGGCAGTGATTGGCTGCTCGAATACCCGGTCGTGCGGGCGGCGTGTGCGGTTGACGAGTCGATTCGGTATTGGTCGGAAATCTGGCCCGCGTCGCGGATGTTGGCCAAGGCGATCTTGCGCGAGCCGTGGGAGTCGTACCCAAAGTTGGAAGCGCTGGAAATCGCTTGTGGCCTCGGGTTGGCCGGAATTGCCGCCCTAAGCCGTGGCTTACGGGTCACTTTTTCGGACATCGACAACTTTGCCCTTCGATTCGCTGCCGAGAACGCCAAACTCAACGGCTTCAACGATTTCACCACCCAGTCGATCGACTTGCGCAACCCACCACAGAGGTTGAAAGTCCCGGTGTTGTTCGGCGCAGATTTGCTCTATGAACCTCGGCTGATCGAAGATGTTGCCAAGTTCATCGACACGGTATTGGCACCCGATGGGATATGCCTGATCGCCGATCCGGATCGTCTCTCCGCTCGGCCATTTCGTGGGATTTGTGAGAGCCTTGGGTTGAACGTCGAGAGCCGCTTTGCGCGTGCCGGTGAACCGGGTGGCGAGCGTACCAAGGGGACGATTTACCGCATCACACATCGGCAAAGGGCGTGATACTCATCGTTTTTTCAGTTTCCGAAGCTTACACTGCTCAATGCTAGATTCCGCCTGCCTTCCTCACTGCCCATTTTATAACCATGCGATACGCAACACTATTGCTGCTCGTGTTCTCAACACCAGTCTTGGCGGGCGAAGTGGCACCGATGCCGCGCTTGCACATCGACCTGACCGGGTATCACACGGTGGCGACTGCGATCCAAGCGGACACCAAGCCGACGAAGGTCATCACGGGGCCACTGATTGTCGGGTACGTGGGCGTCGAAATTGGCAGTGACAAACAGGGCCGCGTGATCTTGGAAGAGATCTCGCCCGATTCTCCCGCCGAACTCGCGGGGTTGAAGGCGGGCAGCCGGGTCGTGAAATTCAACGGCGAAGCGGTGACAACTCGTGCCATCTTGAAGGAAAAGCTTCGCGGCATCTACGCGGATGAACCGATCATCTTCACGATTCAAACCGGCCAATCGTCGCAAGCGATCAAAGTCACCCCGCGTGCCGCGAGTAAGCCATTTTCCGCAGCGACCCAAGTTCGTGTGGTGCTGGGCGTCACGAGTGGCGAAATGAAATCCGGTGGCGGTGTCGTGGTGGATGGTGTCACGACCGGCGGGGCTGGTGACAAAGCCGGCATGAAGGTCGGCGATGTCGTGTTGAAGATTGACGAAACGAAGCTCGAAGGGTCTACGGGTATCCGTGAATCGTTGGACAACAAGAAGCCCGGCGACATCGTGAAGTTGCTGATTTCGCGCAACAAGGAAGAACAGGAAATTCGCGTGACACTGCTCGTCGATCAAACCGGACCCGGCGGTCGCACGATGGGCTGGGACGATCGCCTTCCGCAAGCTTGGAAGAAGCCGGTTTATAAACTCGCCATCATTGGCGTGGAATACCCGGACGTGAAGCACAACGCGAAGATCAACGACGAAGATTGGGAATCGTCGATGTTTTCGCTGGGCAAGTACACGGACAAGTCCGCAACCGGCCAGCGCGTTTACGGCAGCATGGCCGATTACTACCGGGAGATTTCGTACAGCCAGTTTACAGTCGAAGGGAAGTTCGTCGGCTGGGTTGAAGTCGGCAAGAAACGCCTCGAATACTCCAGCGGGAGCGGCACGAGTACCAAAGAGAAAACCGGCCTGCTGACGGAGGCGATGGACAAGGTACTCGCCAAACAAGGAAAAGATTCACTGAAAGATTACGACGGCGTGTTCTTCATCTATGCCGGCGAACGGGTGCAAACCACTCGTGGCGGATTGTACTGGCCGCACCGGGCGAGCGTCAGTCATAACGGCAAACGCTGGCCGTACTTCATCGTGCAAGAAGGCGGCGCGAAGATGAACGACATCAGTGTGTTCTGCCACGAGTTCGGCCACATGCTCGGCTTGCCTGATTTGTACGCGCGTCCCGAAGTTCCCGGTATGGAAGGTGTCGGCCCGTGGTGTGCGATGTCGCAGCAAATCGGCGCCGGTAGACCGCAACACTTCTCGGCGTGGAGCAAAGATCAACTCGGCTGGCTCAAACCCATTGCCATTGATCCGCGTGTGAAGCAAAAGTTGATCTTATCGCCCATCGAGGACGCCCCGAACGAGTGTGTCAAAGTCCTGGTTCGACCGGATGGCAGCGAGTATTTCCTGCTCGAAAATCGCCGCAAGAAAGGCTTCGATAGCGAACTGCCCGCCGAAGGCTTGTTGATCTGGCGGGT
>JANLRE010000914.1:0-6217 GCA_031368205.1 Fimbriiglobus sp.
CGAAGTGACACAGTTCACGTAAGGATACTCCCGATGCAACCGCTCCAATCGGCGCGTGGGTTTCGGACTTTTCTGCACGACACGCAATCGCTGAGCAATCGGCGCTCTCGTCTCGGGCTGTTTACACTCGAAGACCGCCAAGCGGCGGGCAGCTTAATGGACGTGTTGCTGGCCGGGGCGATGGCGTCCGATCAGGCGCGTCCGATCCCATCGTTGACAGACAACCCGCGATTCGGCGTGTTCGTGGCTTCGCCATTGCCTGTCATCGCCGATGCGAATAACGCCGTTGCGTTGTTGGGTCGGACTCATGACGAGGCCGCAAGCGACCAATCGGTAGCACCGAATCCGCTGGGCACTTTCGCCGGGGAGGGTGGTGGGCAGTTCATCGGGTTTGGGGATCTTGATGCCGTGTCGAACGCCGCCCCGATTTCGATTGGTGACTTCCGCGTCGCGCCATCGGCGTTTCAATCCCCGAGCGGTCCGGTTGATGGCTCGGCAGCGCCGCCGTTCGTTCGACCCACCGCGCAGAACGCCCCGCCCTCAACTGCAACCTCGATGGAGTCCAACACCCCATTCGCCGCCCAAGCCGCCGCGTACTTGGCGGCAATCGGAACCAACTCCACACCGTCGAAGTTCGAGAACCCCACCGTCTCGTTCGGCCCCATGTACAGCTATAGCGGCGGCGGGAAGGTCATCCTCATTACCAAGGCCGTTGTCATGGAAGTGGAATACTTGGGCGACGTGATCCGCATCGCCGCCGACCCCGGCACACCGGCGTACCCAATGACCGGCCCGCAATACCGCGACAACAACGCAAACGGGATCATCGAACCGGAACAAGGCGACTTACAGTTACCCGTTGCCTACCCACGCGGATCGTATGTCGTGGTGACAGCGAAGTTCATGGTCGAGACAACTTTGATGGAAGGATCGCCCGGCACGGGCGAGGTGAAAATCGAGGGAACCAGTCCAAATTCCGGGATTCACATCCTTCCGACAACAGCTAGCTGGAGTGGAGACTACGTCACGCTACCCCCAACCAGTTCGATGAATACGTTAGCTAATGTTGTGCAATACTACCCATCGTCCGGTTACCCGTACTCCCAGTCAGGGTTTGGTATCAGTTGGTCGCTGTCGCATAATCAAGCCGGCCAGAGCGGCTTTATTCCCGCCGGCGCTAGTTTCAACGAAATGTATGTGACACTGGCGGCGCCAACTGTGGGCCCGGTGTACCACTCGATCATCAACTTGTCTGTGCCGATCTCGGCGGAAGTGGCTGCCGTTGACGAGCCGACGGTGATCGCCCAGACGTGGAAGAACTTCCAGACCAAACAGGTCACCAACAGGCACATCAATGCCAAATACAACGGCATGCCGCTGACTTATTACAAGCAGTGGGACACCAAAGTTTCGTCTTGGGAAGACTTGATAAAGCCGCCCTACGACGGTCGATGCGGCGCGTTCGAGGAAGCGTTCGTCGAGGCGATCCGTCAGGCGGGCGCGGTCGCGACGCCGATTTCTCATATTCAAATCGGCGCAGTTGACAAAAATGAGTATTTTTTAGTCAATAATTGGACACTTCCTGATCAGGCAGCTGATGGAAAAAGCGGAAACAATGCGTATCCATATCTCAATACACTGGCAAATCCTGCGATCAATCCTGATATGGATCCATTCAATAGCTATATGCGAAAAAATGTAGTAACAAATGTTTGGGAGTACTACTGGGGCGATACCGTTCAAGTGTCAGACGATCCGGGAGCGAAAGGACAGAACACCACAAATCCGGCGTCTCTATTTTTTAACCACTGGGTTGTGAAAATTAGCGGCAAATATTACGATCCAAGTTATGGATCAGGTACTTTCACGGGCATCCCGTTATGGGAGCAATCTTCGATTGCAGCACTGGCGATTGTTGAAAAGGATGCAAATAATAAGTACCGTTTTGTGCTGCGTGACCCATCTGTGGAGTTTGATGATTTTATTGAGTGGCAAAGCATTCCGGGATAACTCCATGCGAACAGACTACCAGAGTAAGTTTTCACGAGGTGTCATTGATGTTACTTATTTTTCTATACTTTTTTGAAACTATGGTTTCGCATGTCATTTTGCAACCCACAGTCCGAGCCACAATTCACGACAATCGAGTGTATACCTCTGGCGTTGCTGGAACAACAGGTAGTAAAAAATGGGCAAGTGGCGGAGGAGATTTGTGGATTTTCTGCGTATCTCTCAACGACAGATCGCCGATCACGTCCCTTGAGCACCATACTGGGATCCACGGCTGGAAGTATGGCTTGCTACGTTGGCAATTTAATAATACCATTTACTATTGTATCGATCACGTCGCAACTGCGTTTGATGCAGTTGCCAGAAGCGGCGCGCTGCACAGCAGTCCAATTGATGCGATCGAATCCATTAACAAAAATAGGGACAGAGACGATTACGCCACACGGTTTAAGGAATATCAAGAGTTAATGCGCGCGAGCTATGGGCCGCGTCTCAGGCCGATTTTGACGGCGACTGTCAAGGGGAATGATTCCGCTACGCTTCGCGTGTACTACGACTTCTGGTGCCGGGGTGACAATCAGTTTGAAGTTTACGTCACGGCCCCGCACAAGCGAAACCGTCTCACCCGCAGCGACTACCGCCCGGACCGCAAGGCACGCGGCGACCAAGACCCGATCCTCGAATGGGATGTCGTCGGGGAATGGACGTTCGATTGGACCGGGCCGTTCTACGTAACGGCGACGGGGGACGAGCGGTTTTTCGTAACCGACACCGGGCGGGTGTACACGCCGCCCAAAGATGCCAAGCCCGGCGCCTTGCTGAAAGAGCTTTGGAAGGGGGCACCCGTGGATGTGCTGATTCACGATTCCGATCACAAGACGTGGTACGCCTTCACCAAGGACCAATACTTCGAGGTCGCCGACCCGATCAAACCCAAGCCGCACGCCATCGCCATCCGCCGCTCCTGGTTCGCCGAACCCGCCCTCGAAACTGCTGCCAAGTGCGGTCGCGTCATCCGTGGGTTGCCGGAGCCGAAGTAGCCGCGCGGCAACTTAAAGCCGGCAAATACACAAACAGGCGATGCGTGAAAAGTCGATCGCCGACCTGAGCCGGTCTGTGAACTGCCCGCTCAAAGCGAAAAAGACCCCTCGGCGACAACGGCACTCTCCGCTATATTGAGCATCTTCTGACGGGACCGGGATTTTTTTGATGAGGATCGACCGATGGCGAAGGGTAAAGAAGCGCGTGGCACAATCAAGCTGGTGAGCAGCGAGAGCGCCCACTGCTATTTCACGCAAAAGAACCGCAACAACAGCAAAGAACGCATCTCCCTGAAGAAGTACGACCCCACCCTCCGCAAGCGCGTCATGTACAAAGAAGCCGGCAAGCTGTAACGGCCGACGGGTTTCGCGGGGTTTCGTGTCGAAAATTGCTTGAGCAAAAGCGATCGGGTTGTCTTGCGCAGCCCGTGCCGAACACATCAAGTAGAAATCAACTCATCACGACCTAATAGTTCTGGTATCATCAATTCGAGATCGGTCGTCGATCACCCCGTAGGAGATTCACCATGCGTCGATTCGGAGTCACCGCCCCGTGCGGGTACCTGCTCGGCACCATGCTGTTGCTAGGTTGTCATCAACCCAAGCCGCCGGAGCAGCCAGTCCCGAAGAACCTGAAGGCACTGTCGCCGGGTGAAGTCGCCAAGACGTGGAACGACGCGCTGACCGAGGGTGATGTCCAAACTGCGGCGAGTCTGACTTCGACGACTAGCACCCTTCACATCAAGCAAAACTTCGGATCGCTCGAACAGATTTCTGTCATTTACCAGCGGAACTTGAAGGGCCACAAAGTCGAGTCGAAACTCGTTCACGAGGAAATCAGCGGTGATACCGCCGTCGTCGTGTACCGTGTTCAATACGACGACAAAGCCGTCAAATACTGGATGGACAAGCTATTCCGCGAAGACGGAACCTGGAAGGTCGCCCCGCAATTCGTGCAAACTACAACTCTGAAGGAATGAGCGTTTCCAATAGTTGGCTTGTCACTCCGATTCGATCGTGGTTCAGGCGTCATGGCTGTTTCCGGGCGAGTTTCTCTTGCCACACTTCCTCTCTCGCTTCTTCGACTAGATCACTGATGTCGTCGTCGGTCATGCCAGACTCAGTGAATGCCCTTCGGACAGGAGCCACGATTTCGTCAAAGGTCGCCTTGCGCTGGGGGGTACCGTTTACAGCGTCGGTTTCGGCGAGGCGGCTGAGGTAGGTTTCCAGGGATAGCCCTGCGGATACGGCTTTTTCGCGGAGCTTTCGCTCCGTGTCGGGGGGCAGGGTGACGGTTACGTTCGACATGGCTTTTCTCGATTCACGTGTTGGCGACAGCGTCTGCCAGTGAGGTAGCGAAAGCCCATGCACGATCGTGCATGGGCTTTGCGGGTTTTACTCCCCCTCTCTCCACTCACCGGCCAGTGTCATGTACTCGGGCGGTTGCAAATCATTCGCGCGGGTGTTGTTTACACTCCGCGTCACCACATCACCCACGACGCGCTGTTCGGCGTCCCAGCCCAACGCGCGGCCTACGCGGTAGCTTTGTTGGGCCATTGCCACGATCGTGGCGGCAGCGGCGCCGAGTTCGGGCGGACTCAGGGTGTTGCGGTCGCGGCGTTTGACGCAGTCGAGGAAGTTCAGCCACAACGCTTCGGTCTCGTTGGCGGGTGCTTCGACCTTGACGAACTCGCTTGGTGGGAAGCTGTTTCCACCGGCGGGGGTATCGGCGATGACCTGGAAGCCGCCGCGCACGAACTTCATTGCCCCCAGGCGTCCGCGAATGATTTCTTCTTGCGGGTACGCACTGACCGTGGAACCTGTGATGACCATTTGCGAACTGTCGAAGTCCGCGACGAGGGTGCCGACATCGGGCACGGTGCGGCCGTCCAATTCGTGGTACAGCCCGCCTGCGCCCACTACCCGATTCGGGAACTTCAACCCACCCGCGACCAACAACCGGGATACTTGATGCACGAACAAATCCGTGAACGGCCCACCGCTGAACGGCGAGTAACATCGCCATTGGGCGAACACGGCACGATCGAAGGGTTGCTCGGTTGGAGTGGGTCCGAGCTTGGTGCCGGCCACGTCGAATTGATGACCCAGGAACAAATCCCAATCGACGGTTCGTGGCGTCATGCTCTTCACGAGCCGGTAGAACCGCCACTGCCCGCGAATGTCGTTGCGAAACACCCCCGCCGACAAATGGGCGACGGCCCCGAGTCGCCCGGTGCAGAGCCAGTCGTTCGCCGCCCGCCAAACTGGGTCGGCGAGCGATTGCACGCCCACGGTCATCACGCGATTGTGCTTCATCATCGCGTCCACCACCGCAAGCGCTTCCGCTGGCGTGCGGGTCATTGGCTTTTCGCAGTAAACGTCTTTCCCGGCAGTGGCGGCGTCGAGCGTCATGCGGGCGTGCCAGTGGTCCGGCGTCGCAATGCAGACGGCATCGACATCCTTCAAATCCAGCACGCGGCGATAGTCCTTCACGACGTGCTTTTTGTCCGCCGGGTCCAGCCCGCACTTGATCGCCGACGGTTGCAACCCTTGCGAATACTTCCGCCGCGTCGTCTTGCCACCGAACGTCTGTTCGTACTCTTCTTCCAGCCCGTCCCACACGTCGCACACCGCAACGAGTGCCACGCTGTTCGTCTCCAGTGCCAGCCGTTGAATCAGGTGAATGTGCGCCTGCGCCCGCCCGCCGCACCCCAGAAACCCGATACGAACCCGCTCGTTCGCCCCCGGCACGGCGCCGTAGCTCTTGGCCGAAAGCGCGATCGCCCCCGCCGCCGCCACAGTGGTGGCCCGCAAAAACTTACGCCGATCAACGGGACGATGTTCAGCTTCAGGTGGCATTGGCAGGACCAACAAAACAGCGAAAAAGGACTACCAGCAGATTACCAGATGGGACGCGAGAATTCGAGCGGTGGTTCCGAAACGATTCTTCAACCCCACCGGGGTTGTTCCATTAGCCCAGGGTTGCGGACCGGAGGTCCGTTACCCTGGGACGCTTCACCCATTGCCGGGACGCATCCTCTGCGTGTCGGGTTCCCAGGGTTTCACCCTGGGCTAATGGAACAACCCCGGTGGGGTTGAAGAATCGTTTCGGAACCACCGCTCGAATTCTCGCGTCCCATCTGGTAATCTGCTGGTAGTCCTTTTTC
>JANLRE010000918.1:0-4165 GCA_031368205.1 Fimbriiglobus sp.
ACCTGATCTTCCTGACCGGGATTCGATTGCGACACACTTCGTTGAGATTGCGATAGCCAGACAAACATCTCCCGGAAGCTGTAACCTTTTAGTTGCAACACTTCACGAACGGAGATGTGTCGCAGTTTGTCCAAATTGGCGTCTTCGACTTCTACAGCAACAGTGAAGAACGAGAACGCTTTGCTCTCATGTCCCTCGCGGATTTTCTTAGCCGCTTCTTTCACCGAATCCGTTGGCGCACCGTCTGTAATCAGGAAGATCCACGGTCGGTAGTAGTGCAGGCCGTTTTGCTTATAGAGACGCTTTCGCTCCGCGACGGCTTCAATCGCTTGCAAAATTGCGGCACCCATCGGTGTATCGCCACTCGAAGTGAGAGTTGGTGGAGTGAACTGATGCGCAGTGGCGAATGGGCACACCGTCTGGACCGAACCGCCAAACGTGATGACGGATACCTCGACCCGTTGGGCCGCCAATGGATCGCTCATCAAATCAGTGTGATATGCCCGAAGACCCTCATTCAGCAGATCAATCCTTGTCACACCACCAGAGACAGCATTGTAAGTCTGGCCGTCCTGTTGGATGGTGTACCCGAGTTCTTTGCCTGAGTTGCGGACGACTTCACCCATCGACCCCGACACGTCAACTAATAACACGCACGGACAGCGTGGTTCCGGGTTGGTGGCGAGTTCAACGTCTGCAAACGGTTGCTGTTCTGCCATTGGCCACCTGTGTTACTGAATTAGTGTTCCCATGATGATACACCATTCGCTCACCCGGCCTTTGGGAAAGTCAGCCGAAAGGTGCGGATGACGCCGGGGGTGTAGAGCTTGCCGAACCCGTGGTCGGGGACTTCCAGGACTAGCTCCAGATTGGCGGCGGGGATGTTGTAAGGCGGTTGGTCGAGGTAGACGCCGGAGTTGTTGAAGAGGCGGATTCCGCTGCCTTGCACCTTATCGACGTTCGGCGTCACGGCGGGGTTGTCGGCGGGGTGGTGTTCCGTGATGAACACGGTCCGGTACTGGTTGAGCTTAGTCAACACTTGCTGAATTTGCGCGTTCGAGAGGTGCTGAAACACTTGCCGAATGAGGCACACGTCCCCCGCAGGCAGGTCGTCGTGGACCATGTCCAAGCAGACGAACCGGACGGGACCGCTCACCGTCTCTTGTAGATGTTTCACGAGGTCCGGCACGACATCGACCCCGATATACTCGGCGCAGTCATCGACCAGCCGTGACCCGATGGCGAAGTCGCCGCAGCCGAGATCGACGACTCGGGGGCGTTCGGGTCCAGACGCCTGGAGGTGCCCCCGGATGCACGCGACGTAGGGGTCCGTGATGGCGTCGATCGCCGAGCCACTGCCCGAACAAAACGGCCCTGTGCCGCCCCACTTTTTCTCCCGGTAGATCTCTGAGAACACGTCCTGCGAAGTCCGGCCCGCATTCCGCCGCGCTTCCCGTGCGATGTTGCGCTCGTGGTTGGCCCGCTTCAGAAACTCCGGTATCAGAAACTTCAACCACGACTTCATACGAAGCCCTCGATAGGCGGCTTGATTAGTTCGTTGATAGATCACATCGTATTCAACATTACCAGACGTTGGATCACTGCAGTTGGGGTTACCTGCGGTCGGCGCTGGAGCAGGCGGTTTTTGTGGCCGCCTTGATGTCGGGCACCGCAGACCACTCCACCAACTCGCTAGTCGCGTCGTCCTGCGGGCGTGTCACATACCCGACGGACCGCAAATAATCTTGGGCTGCCTCCAAGGGGATGCCAAGGGTCCGAATCCGCGGCTTGTTTTGTTCGTACCACACCTCCTGAATGGCCTGTGACCGGAGCAGTCGTTCACAGCCCATTAAGGCCCAAGCGTCCGCCCCTTCCACGTCGACTTTCAGGAGTGAGATCGGACTGTTTGAACGAACGACATCATCGACCCGGACCACCTCGACTTCGATTGTTCCGTGTTGGCCGTTGACGGCGAAACCGCCCCACCCGGTTTGCTCCAGCGGGCCGGGATCGAAGTGAAGTTTGCCAGGCGTATGGCCGGCGGCGAACGGGACTAACTCGATCTGGGATTCAAAGCCGTTGTGGCGGATGTTCCGTCGCAAGATGTCGATGTTGCGGGGGGACGCTTCAAAGGCAACGCACTTGTTCGCGGGGTTGGCCGCCGCCCAAAGCATGGCGAAGTACCCGAGGTTCGCGCCGACATCAATTAGCGTGCCACCCCGTCGGCCTAATTCGACAACCCGGCGGGTTAACGCCGGCTCGTACACGCCCGTGAACGCGATGCAGTCCGAGAGCCAGTCCCCAGGCAGCAATTCCATGCCCACTTGAGGCGCGTACCGTAAACCGGCATTCTTGTAGAGTGGGAGCCAGTGCGCGTGCCGGGTCCGGTACAGTCGTGCCCAGACCGCCACACGAAGTCGATCCGGGAGCAACCGCAGGACGAATGGGCGATTCACGGCCGTCTCCGATTTCTAAGGTTTTTCAATTTCATCCGGCACGCTTCCTTACACCCCGGCGGCCTTGCGGAGTGCTTCGGCTTTGTCGGTTTTTTCCCAAGTGAAGTCGGGGTTTTCGCGCCCGAAGTGGCCGTGGCGGGCGGTCTCGCGGTAGATCGGGCGGCGCAGGTCGAGCGTTTCGATGATCCCCTTTGGCGTCAGCTTGAAGTGCGTGCGGATCAGTTCCACGAGCTTGTCTTCGGTGACGCCGGGCGCGGTGGTGCCTTCGGTGCCGACCCAAATGCTGAGCGGGTCGGGGAAGCCGATGGCGTAGCTGAGTTGCACTTCGCAGCGCTTGGCGAGCTTCGCCGCGACGATGTTTTTGGCGATGTACCGGGCCATGTACGCGGCGCTGCGGTCCACTTTGGTCGGGTCTTTGCCGCTAAATGCACCGCCGCCGTGGCGACCGCGACCGCCGTAGGTATCGACGATGATCTTGCGACCCGTCAGCCCGCAATCGCCGTGCGGCCCGCCTTCGAGGAACACGCCGGTCGGGTTGATGTGGTACGTGATGTCGCCCTTGACGAGGTCGGGGCGCTCGGCTTGGAGCGTCGGCAGAATCAGTTTCTCGATGATCTCTTTCCGCGCAGCTTCAGTGAACTTGCGATCGGCCATCACCGTTTCATCATGTTGGGTACTGAGTACCACGGTCGTAATGCGGATGGGCGTGCCGTCGCCGGTGTACTCGACGGTGACTTGGCTCTTGGCGTCCGGGCGCAGCCACTTCAGCCGGCCGTCGCGGCGCATCGCGGCGTGGTTTTCCACGAGCCGGTGTGCCAGGTAAATCGGCAGCGGCATCAGGGTGCGGGTTTCGTCGCAGGCGAAGCCGAACATCATGCCCTGGTCGCCCGCCCCGCCTGTGTCCACGCCGACGGAAATGTCCGGCGATTGGGAGTGAATGAGGCAGTTGATTTGAACCGTGTCGGCGGCGAACCCGATGTGGTGGTCGGTGTAGCCGATCTCGGCGATCGCGTCGCGGACGATCTTGTCCACGTTGACGCGGGTCAACGGGGCTTTCGTGGTGATCTCGCCCGCAACGGTGCAATGGTCCGTGGTCACCAGCGTCTCACACGCCACCCGGCTCATCGGGTCGTGCTTCAAGCAAAAGTCGAGAATCGCGTCGCTCACTTGATCGGCCACCTTATCCGGGTGACCCATCGAGACCGATTCGCTCGTGAACAGATAACGTTGAGAACTCACGGTTGCACCTTTCCCAGGACCAGTAAGACAAAAATATCCGGCTGCGTGCAGTTTATTCCGGGTTGCCGTGCGCGGTAACTAGCGCCCACAGAATCTCAAACGACACGGGAACTTCACGCACCGATAACAATCACAGGTGATACGACTTGGAATTATTTTGTGATATTTGTTGTTTTGCAACTGGGAAAGTGGTACAAGGCAGTGTTCTCTTGTGGCATTCCCTCTTCCGTTGTCGGAGAAAATCATGCGTCGTCGTCGTGGATTTACCCTGATTGAATTGTTGGTCGTCATCGCAATTATTGCGATCCTGATTGGTTTACTTCTTCCCGCCGTCCAAAAAGTGCGTGAGGCGGCGGCCCGTGCCCAATGCCAGAACAACTTGAAGCAACTCGGCCTCGCACTGCACAGTTACCATGACGTGAACAACGGCTTCCCGCAGGCCTACACGTACCCGCCCACCGCCGCCGAAC
>JANLRE010000933.1:0-7202 GCA_031368205.1 Fimbriiglobus sp.
GTCAACGAAGAAGTCCTCGGCGACGCGATTGACGATTGAACAGTGTGCATTTAACCCCGCATCCGCATGGAGACAGGCAGGAGGCGTTTTTATGCTGCTCCCAGAGCCGCTGCGTACAACAGCCACTGACAGTATGCCACTACCAGCACCCATCCGATAAACGCAACGACCGATCCCCACCGCAGCCGTGCCCCGTCCCATCGCAACCCGATCACGGAAGCGATGAGTAGAAGCGCCGGGACCGGAACGACAAGCGGATTAAACGCGATTGGACCTAACGCCCCGCCACCCAGGAGCAGCACCCCGAACCCCACGAGCGGATACAGCAGGCCAACGGCGACCAGCCATCCGTCGCCCGTTACGGGAACCACATGGGTCTTCTCTTCGGGCACGTCGCGGGCCGCATCAGGCCACTTTGGAAGCCCTTGCACGAAACCTACTTTGTTGGCCATCGGATACCCTGCTTCGATCCATTTTCGGCACGACCGCATTCTCGTGCTTGATCTCAGCAAATGCAACTGAGTTACTGACCGCATCGACTGGAGCCGGCTAACAACGTCTCTGCGACTTCGGCCCAGCGGGTGAAGGGTTGGAAGGGTTCGCCCATGAGGCGGAGTTCGTTGGCGCAATCGTGGCGGGCGAAGCGGCGTTCGGGGGGGACGAGGAGGGCGGCGGGGACATCGGTGAAGCCGTCTCCGGCGAAGGCGACGAGGTTGGTTCGCGTCAGGGCGTGCTTCACGACGGCGGATTTGTTGATGCCGGTGGTCGGAGAAAAGAACGGCGAATCGGTCGGTAATTCCATTTTCAACCCGCGCCCGTTGCCGACCCAATGGCCGCGACTGGCGTGAACCGGCAGGCTCACCCCGGCAGCGGTGAGCAACTTCTCGATGTACCACGCACACCCCGCCGACGCGACCACGACTTCCCAACCCTTGGCCGCCAACAACGGCAACAACTCCGGCAAGCGGGGTTCGAGTTCCATTTGGCGAATCAGTTCCAGCACCCGCTCTTCCGAAGTCGGAATGGTGCCGAAATACGCGGCCAGACATTCGAAGTGCGTCATCTGCCCGGTGCGGTACTCGTGGTAAAAGTCCGGCGTGCCCGGCGGCATCAGTTGGTCGCACACCAACTGATAGAAGTCGTTTTGAGCCAGGGTGCCGTCGAAATCAGTCACGAGAATCGCGTGCGGCATTATTCGATCCGTCCGACCAGTTCTTGGATGTTCGGAATCTGCCGATCCAGTTGAGTTTGATTGACGGTGTGATTGCGACCCTGAATCGGGTGCTGACCAGCCGTCAATTCAACGATCGGAACCCCCAGCGCACCGGACACGACCGACGCCGTGTTCGCGTCCACGACCTCGAACTGAAACATGTCTCGAAATGCGCGTCGGTTTGCCGGAGCACCGGCCCCCGTCGGATGGATACAAAAGTGGCCGGGGCTTTGCCTCCAGACCGCGAAAATCTCGTCGCCGATGGCGTTGACCACGGTACGGAACGCGGCGGCGGACGACCGATTAGCCTGCGTGAGCCTGTTGCCGACGTAGAAGTAAATCCCCGGAACCCGCACGTTGAACCGCTCCGACTGGCGGGCGAACTCCGACCGTTCGCCACCGAGCAATCGGGTGGTTCCGTAGAGCAACGAGAGGACAGTCCGGACGGCCCGACGCGACGAGCCGTCGGCAGAAAATGGGATAATGAGACGTTCCGCAGCCGACATGGAAAGCTCGGTGTAGATGCCGAAGCTCGGGTTGCAATCAATGAAAACCGTCACCTGATCGGTGTTCCACTTCTGTCGGACATCGCCGATTAAATCCAGTAGCCATTGGTGGACTCGGGGCCAGGCGTCGTCCGGCCCCGGCTGGGCGGCGTTGGTCACCCGCGCCGCCAGCATCTCTAGCTCCTCGTCACCGGGAACCAAGTACAGGTTGCTCGGTATCATGTCGTTTCGATCGCGTACCCGCAGGAGGTAGTTTGCACCTGCTTTGGGATTTTGATACGGACTAGAAATCCGTTCCCGGACGTAGCCCGCAATCGTCCTTCGCGGACTAGCGCTGCAAAGCTCATCCAGCGCCGCTTCACCACGTTCCAGGCCGCCCAAGAGCATACTGGAAGCGTTCGCCTGAGGGCACATGTCAACGACCAGGACGTTCTGTTTGGGGTGTGTTCGGGCGTATTCCGCAGCAATTTGGAACGTCAGGTAGCTTTTGCCAACCCCGCCTTTGTTATTCCAGAGTGCGTATACCGACATCAGTTGCTCCCTGGTTCTCGCATCGAAACAGTATTGCAGTCAACAAGAGTACGAATGATACCGATCACCACCGTTTAGTGTTACTAAATTAGTATGTCCGCGAACGGAGAAGTTGCATTTGATCGTCCTTTGCGGTCGATCCTGAATACAATGACCGCTGGCAAGTGGATGCTTGCGACGCCGTTGTTTCGGAGATTGATGACCATGCCGACTGATATTTTGACCCTCGCCAAACAACGGGTTGTGATTCTCGACGGCGGCATGGGGACGAGCCTGCACAAGTACAAGCCGAAGGACACGGACTGGGGGTTCGGGCCGGACGGCAAGTCGCTGCTCAACCTCTCAGACGCCTTAGTCTACACGCACCCGGAGTGGATCGAGGAGATTCACGACGGGTTCTTCGCGGCGGGGTGCGACGCGATCGAGACGAACACGTTCAACGGCAGCAAGATCGGCCTGGGCGAATTCAGCCTGACGGCCCAACTCGAAGAGATCAACCGCTTTAACATTCAGATTGCGAAGAAGTCGGCGGCCAAGTTTGCGACCACGGCGCGCCCCCGGTTTGTGATTGGCTCCGTTGGGCCGGGCACGAAGATGCCGTCGATCATTGATCCGGCGATTTACATCGACTTCGACACGATGGCCGAAGCGTATCGACCGCAACTGCGGGTGATGATCGAAGAACGGGTCGATGCGATTCTGATTGAGACCTGCTTCGACATCTTGGAAGCCAAGTGCGTGGCGATCACGGCCATTGAAGAGATGAAACGCGCCGGCGTGCGCATCCCGCTCATGGTGCAACTGACGATCATCGACGCCAACCAGAAGATGCTTCCCGGCACCGACATTCCGACCGCGCTGGTCACCCTCGAACCGATCGACGAAATCGACATCATTGGCATGAATTGCGGCGTGGGACCGGACTTGATGCTCGACGCGATCAAGCACCTCAGCAGGCATTCCAAGAAGATGATTAGCGTGCTGCCGAACGCGGGCTTGCCAGAGAACCGCAACGGCGAAACGTACTTCCCGCTCGAACCCGCCGGGTTGTCCGAGTGGTTGGATCGGTTCGTTCACGAATTCGGCGTGAACATCATCGG
Source organism: Fimbriiglobus sp. (assembly GCA_031368205.1). Taxonomy (GTDB): domain Bacteria; phylum Planctomycetota; class Planctomycetia; order Gemmatales; family Gemmataceae; genus Fimbriiglobus. The sequence goes on from JANLRE010000933.1 coordinate 3,351, forward strand.
CGGCTGTTGTGGCACGACCAACGTTCACCTGAAGTCCGTGTGCGATCGGATTCATGGCCGGAAGCCGAACCCACGAACACCTACCTACCTGCCGATGGTGTCAAGCTTGCACGCCGCGCAGGAAGTGAACGTCGATCAACGGCCCCTGTTGGTCGGGGAGCGGACCAACACCAACGGCTCGCGGAAGTTCAAGCAACTGCTCGAAAAAGAAGACTGGCACGGCCTGACCGAAATGGCCCAAGAGCAAGAACGCGAAGGCGTTCACCTGCTGGACGTGTGTGTCGATTACGTCGGGCGGGACGGCGTGCGCGACATGAAGGAAGTCATCAAGCGGTACAACGCCGTGCTGACCAAGCCGATGATGTTGGACAGCACCGAAACGCTGGTGATCGAAGCGGCGCTCAAGCTCTGTTCCGGGAAGACGATCCTCAACAGCATCAACCTCGAAGACGGCCGCAAAACGCTCGACCCGAAAGCGAAGTTGGCGAAGAAGTACGGTGCCGGTCTGGTCGCCCTGACGATCGACGAAGTCGGCCAAGCCGACACCGCCGAGTGGAAGCTGAAGGTCGCGCAACGCATTTACGACATCGTGGTGAACGAGTACCAGATTCCGCCGTCGGACCTGATGTTCGACCCGCTGGTGTTCCCCGTTTCGACCGGGCAGGAGCAAACCCGCAAGAGTGCCATCGCCACGTTTGATGCGATCAAGCTCATCAAGGAAACGCTGCCGGGGTGCCTGACACACGTCGGGCTGTCGAACTGCTCGTTCGGCCTGGCGCCGTACACCCGCCAAGTGCTGAACAGCATGTACCTGCATTACGCCCTCCAGTATGGTCTCGACTCGGCGATTCTGCACGCCTCGAAGATCATGCCGCTGGCGAACATTGATCCCACGGGCAAGGAACTGTGCCGCCGGTTGCTGTTCGACGAACGCACTTTCAATGAAGCCGGGGACTGCGTCGAAGACCCGCTGCAAATGCTCATCGAGCACTACGCCGACAAGAAAGTCGAATCGAAAAAAGGCCAGTCCCTCGGCGACACCATTGAAGAACGGCTGCGGCAAGCGGTCATCCAAGGCCGCCGCGAAACCCTAGTCGTGGACCTGGATACCGCGCGCGAAAAGTACACCCCGATCGCTATCATCACCACGATTCTGCTCTCGGGCATGAAGGTCGGGGGCGACCTGTTCGGCCGCGGCCAAATGCAACTGCCGTTCGTGTTGCAGTCCGCCGAGGTGATGAAAGCGGCCGTGGCGAACCTGGAAAAGTACATGGAGAAAGTCGAAGGTCAGGAGAAGGGCAAGATCGTGCTGGCCACCGTGAAGGGGGACGTTCACGACATCGGCAAAAACCTCGTGGACATCATCCTGACCAACAACGGGTACAAGGTGTACAACCTCGGCATCAAGCAGCCCGTCGATGCAATGATCGCGGAATTGCAGAAGACCAAGGCCGACGCGATCGGCATGAGCGGGCTGCTGGTGAAATCGACCGTCATCATGAAGGAAGACCTGATTACGCTGAACGAACGCGGCCTCAACCCTGCCGTGATTCTCGGCGGCGCGGCGCTGAACCGGCGCTACGTCGAAGAGGACTTGCGCAAGATCTACAAGGGCCAACTCTTCTACGGCGAAGACGCCTTCGACGGCTTGCGGATCATGGACAAGCTGGTCATCCAGAACAAAATGAAGTCCAGCCCGGCGATGGGCAAGGTACTCTTCGGTGCGGAGGAAGCGAGTATTAGTCGCACGCCGGACGGCGCGACGAAGAACGGCAAACACGCCTTCCCGGAAGCCGACGGCAGTAGTAGCGGGTACGTCAGTTCGACTAGCACCGCCCGCTCCGCGAACCTGCCGAAGCCACCGGACCTGCCAAAACCGCCGTTCCTGGGTAGCCGGATTCGCACGGACTTTGATGTCGAAACCGTCTTCCAGTACATCAACGAACGCACCCTGTTCAGTACCCAGTGGCAGTACGTGAAAGCCGGCGTGAAGCCCGCCGAGTACGAAAAGCAGATGCAAGAGGTGGCGATCCCCGCACTGGCCCGCCTCAAGAAACTCTGCCTCGCGGAGAACATCCTGCGCCCCGCCGCCGCCTACGGGTTCTACCGTGCCGCATCGCAGGGCAACTCCGTCATCATTTACGACGAAGACGGCAAGACCGAACGCACCCGGTTCGAGTTCCCACGCCAAAGCTTCGCCGATGAACTCTGCCTGAGCGACTACCTGGAGCCGCAACACGACGGCGTCGCCGTCGATTCGGTCGCGTTCCTCGCCGTGACCGCCGGGCACGTCGTGAGCGAACGGACCAAGCTACTCTACGACAACAACGAGTACACCGATTACCTGTACCTGCACGGCCTGGGTGTCGAGTTCGCCGAAGCCTTGGCTGAGTATTTCCACCAGCAAATCCGCCGCGAATGGGGCATCGGCGCCAGCGACTCGCCGACCATCGGCAAGTTGTTCAAGGGCCACTACCGTGGTCGCCGCTACGCCTTCGGCTACCCGGCGTGCCCCAACCTCGCGGACCAAACCGGCCTCTGCGAGTTGATCGAACCGCAACGGGTCGGCATCACCCTGACCGAATCGTTCCTGCTCGAACCCGAACAATCCACGACCGCGATCGTGTTCCACCACCCCAACGCCAAGTACTTTAATGTGAAGCACGGCGCGCAGATGGAATTGGAATTTGAGTAACACGCACCCAGAAAGCCCACGCACGATCGTGCGTGGGCTTTGGCTCCCTCAGAGGAAACTGCACACAATGACTGCGAAACTGGCACTTGCGGACGGCACAATCTTCACGGGGCGGGCGTTTGGCGCCGAGGGCGAAAAGACTGGCGAAGTCGTCTTCAACACCAGCTTGACGGGCTACCAGGAAGTGCTGACGGACCCGTCGTATCGGGGGCAAATGGTCACGATGACCAACCCGATGATCGGCAACTACGGGACGACGGCGGACGATCAAGAATCGCACGACGTGCAGGTGAGCGGGTTCATCGTGCGCGAATTGACGCGGGTGCCGAGCAACTATCGCAGCCACCGGGATTTGGACACGTACCTGAAAGCGAGCGGCGTGACCGGGATTGAAGGGATCGACACGCGGGCGTTGGTGCGCAAATTGCGGGTGACGGGGTCGATGATGGGCGTGCTATCGACGGTGGATTTGGATGATAACTCGCTCGTCGCCAAAGCGAAAAAAGCGGTTGGCATGGAGGGGCGGGACTTGGTCAAAGAGGTCGTCCCCGAGTTGGCTTTTGAATGGACGCAAGGCTTGGGTAAATTAGCGGAAGACGTGCTACCGTACCGCGCCGCAGACAAGAAAGTCGTGGCGATTGATTACGGCATGAAGTGGAACATCCTGCGCTGCCTGACGCAAGTCGGCTGCAATGTCACGGTGCTTCCTGGCACGGCCACGGCGGAAGAAGTGCTCGCGGAGAAGCCGGACGGCGTGTTCCTCTCGAACGGTCCCGGCGACCCCGCTGCGGTCGATTACGCGATTAACACGGTGAAGGGACTCATCGGCAAGACGCCGATCTTCGGCATCTGCTTGGGGCACCAGTTGCTCGGGTTGGCGTTCGGGGCCAAGACGTTCAAGTTGAAGTTCGGCCACCGGGGCGCGAATCAGCCGGTGTTGAACGCCCAGACCGGCCAAGTGGAAATCACCACGCAAAACCACGGTTTTGCCGTCGATGCCGCGACACTCCCCCCCGAAGTCGAAGCGACGCACATCAACCTGAACGACAACACACTCGAAGGGATGCGGCACAAAACGCTGCCGATCTTCAGTGTCCAATATCACCCCGAAGCCGCCGCCGGGCCGCACGATAGTAGCTACCTGTTTGAAGACTTCC
>JANLRE010000955.1:0-1340 GCA_031368205.1 Fimbriiglobus sp.
CTGCCAAATCGACGCATCCTGAAGGGATGCCAGGGGTTGATCGCAGACGCTCCAGGTGACGTGAGAAACCGCAATGGCGACGGATTTTGAAATACAAGGGCCGACGCGGACTTGTGCGACCACGGGGCGGACACTCTCGACTGGTGATCGGTTTTATGCCGTGCTGACTGAAGAAGCGGGGAAGTTCGTTCGCAAGGATTTTGCCGCGGATGCGTGGCAGGGGCCACCGGCGGGGATCATCGCGTTCTGGCAGGGTCGGGTTCCCGCAAGCGACAAGCCGCGTAAGCCGACGTTTAACGATGAGCTGTTGATGGACTGGTTTCAACACCTGACCGGCAACCCGGAACCGAGTCGAATCAACTTCCGGTACGTCGTGGCCCTGTTGTTGATGCGCCGGAAGCGGTTGAAGTTTGAAGACGTAATCCGCACCGAGGACGGGTCACACGTATTATTGGTGAGGGATTCGCGCAGTGGTGCCCGGTCCGAGATCGCCGATCCGCGACTGAGTGAAGCGGAGATCACCGCCGTTCAGGATGAAGTGTTCCAAATGCTGGGGTGGGAGTAATCCCCGAGGTGGGTATGCGACAAGTTGCGACCATGCTGATTCCGCTCCTGGCACTCTCCACGGTGTCCGGGTGCGAGTGGTTGCGCAACCTGACGGGGAAAGGCACCACGAACCCCGATAAAGTCGATGGCCCCGTCGCCGGAAAAACCAAGGACGAACTCGTCGGGTATTTGAACCAGCAAGCCAATTACTTGAACTCCGTGCGGTATCCCCGTGTCGCCATCGACATCAAATCGGGCCGGGAAACCTACTCCTTGGACAACAGCAATTTAATCTGCTCCAAGCCGCGAAACTTCTCGCTGGTCGGCGGGAAAACGGTGATGTCGGACATCGTGAACATCGGCTCGAACAGCAACGAGTTCTGGATGTACTCCCGCTTCCCGGAGCGGACGTATGTGTTCTGTTCGCACGCCGACTTTCAGCGTGGCTCCGGGAGTTTGCCGTTCCCGTTCGACCCCGATTGGGCACTGCAAGCACTGGGCATGAACGTGTACGATCCCAACTTGCCGTACAAGGTGGACAACGACCAAGTGAACCGCGAACACAAGTTGATGTTCGAGACACTCACACCGCAAAACACCACCGTCAGCCGCGTCGTGGTTTTTGCGTCCGACCCGATGGGCGATAAACGACCACAAGTTCGCCGCCACCTGATTTTGGACGCGAATAAACGCACCATTGCTGTCGCCGAAGTGCTGGAGGTCACCACACTCAACGCAGGCCGAGATCGCGTGACCCAGAAAGAGTTGTTCGTCCAAGTGCCGACCCGTGTGAA
>JANLRE010000979.1:0-2281 GCA_031368205.1 Fimbriiglobus sp.
GTGTCAGGTTAATGTTGAGACGGCTGACAAATATGAGTATGACCCCCGGTTCAGGCGGTGCCTCAAACGCTCAAAATCCTAGGCTCGCCGCATGATTCTTTACCGTATGGTCTCTTAGGTTTTCACTCCAATCGCCATCGCCCCACGCTGTCGAACAGCGTTGTGGGGTTCAGCAGTTTTGCGGGGGCTTCATCGACTTGGCCGTCGAGGTACACTTTCACGGCGGTGGAGATCACCATGTGGCGGTCGAGTTGCCATAGCGGGATGAACGGCACGGCGTCGTTGAACTGCTGATGGATGCGTTGGGTCAGTGGTAAGAGTTTGTGTTGCGGGTCACGGTACAATCGGCACTCGGCCAACGATCGTGAAAGGCGAAGGTCTTCTTCGGCGGGGGTACTATTTCCGTTGGCGAGATACCCGAGGTAGTTTCGCCCGCCTTGCACGGCGGCGGTGGGGTCTAGGAAGCTGCCGAGTATTTGCGGGTACCATTCGTCGCGGTAATCGAACGCCATGTAGGCCAAGTCGTAGCGGTTTTCCACTTCGACACGCCGCAACAGTTCCCGTGGTGCAACGGGTTCGAGAATGAGCGTGATTTTCTGGGCGTCGGAGGAAGTCGGCGATTCAACCATGAGCTTCATCCGCTCGCAAGCGAGTTTGGCGTCGGGGGCATCGTTGGGGTAGATCAGCGTTATGGCCGGCGACGCGGTCGGCGTGGTTAGGTATTGGCGGAACTTCGCGGCGGCCAAGTCTCTGTTGAACAGCGACGGCGGGTTGCCACCCAGTGGCCTCGGCGTGGCCCAACTGCCTGCGGGGAACGGCCCCGTCAGTGGCCTGTGGGCTTCAGGCATGGCTGGGCTGCGGAAGATGTCCGCAAGGATACGGTCGCGGTCGATGGCGTGCAAAAGTCCCCGGCGGATGTCGGGATTTTGCAAGTTCGGTCGGCGGTGGTTGATGGCGAGAATGTGAATGCGATGCGGGTTCACAGCGGTCACCACTTGAACCCGGCCACCGAGGTTCCCACCGGCAGTGAACTTCGCCAAATCGGTTGTGGAAACATCAGGCAAGATGTGTAGCCGATCGCCCCGGAAATCGGCAGGCAAATCCGTCGATTGGGACACATCCACGAAGCGAATTTCCTTGATGAACGGCTGCCCTAACTTGTTCGGTCGGCGGGCGTAGGCTTGATTTGCGAGAAGAATCACATCACGCGGGGCGTCCGAGTTTGGCGCAGCGCGGGCTGCAGGGGCCAAGCGGTACGGGCCAGTTCCGAACGGTTGCCGTCCGAAATCGGGGTCGTCGATTTGCTTGTTTTTCGCCAGCAACCACCCGGCGGGGTGAACTTTCATCGTGAGCAAACTGCGGGGGTCCGGGTGCCCGAGTTTGAACCGCATCTTGATGCGCCCGAGGTCGGACGGGTCGAAGCCGGGGTCGTCCAGCCAAGTTGCGACATCGGACACCCAGGACGCCGGTTTTTGCCGCATCAGCCGGAGCGTTCCCGCTACGTCGGCAGAATTCAGCAGCCCCGAATCCGGCCCCGACCAATTGGCAGACCCGACGAGACGAAAGTCCCGGACCCCTGCCCCGACAACGCCGCGATCCGTGCTCAAATTGGATACGTAACGGACGCCGGTGACATCGTCCGGAACGGCCTCCAAAAGCCCTTCAAACATGGCTTCGCTAATTTGGTGTTCGCTGTCAAAACGCGCAAGGGCAGGGGACATGAACTCCGGCAGTTGGCGCATCCCGACGAACAACACCGGGTAGCCGAGCTTCATGTTTTGTTGCATCAGGCGGAGGTTCGAGTTGTCCGGGTCGATTTTTTCGATCGCGGTGAGGATGTTTCGGGCTTCGGTTTTGTTCGTGTCGAACATTCGCTGGGCGTCGGCGATCATCTTGGCGGCGCGGTCCGCTAGTCCTTTCCGAACCCGCAGAGCCACGACGTGACCACTGTTCGGGAAGCGGGTTTCGTACTCGAACAACAACTCGCGGCTGCGTTCCAGATCGACTTGACGATCGGACTTCACCATCACTTCGGCTTCGGTCAGTCGCGCACCGTAGACTTGCTCCAGCACCTTCGGCGATGACCGATACAGGTCGGCGAACTTCGTGCTGAGTTCCTTCAACTTCGGCCAATCCTGCGCATCGCCCGCTGATTTCAGCCGACCCATGCGCACGGTGACCAACTTGTCCGCGATCGCATTCTTGACGGTATCCCAACTCTTACCCCGGCGGCGGTTCTGTTCCCGCGCCGAATCGTGGAAGAAGAACACTGCGACCAACA
>JANLRE010000987.1:0-2250 GCA_031368205.1 Fimbriiglobus sp.
CAAATGCTCGACCGGCTAGCGGAGTTGCACCAACTCCAAGCCGAGCAAGAAGCGGACCCGGAAGTTCTTTCACGGGTCGCCCAGTACGAAATGGCCTACCGGATGCAGACTAGCGTCCCCGATGTCATGGACCTGGCGAAGGAGCCGGAGTCCGTGTTTGAACTCTACGGCCCGGACGCCAAGAAGCCGGGTAGCTTCGCCGCGAACTGCTTGCTCGCCCGCCGACTGGCCGAACGCAACGTGCGGTTCATTCAGCTTTACCACCCCGGTTGGGACCAACACGGCGGCTTGCCCGGCGGGATTAAGAAGCAGTGCCAAGAAACCGATCGGGCGTCGTGGGCTTTGGTCCAAGACCTGAAACGGACCGGGATGCTGGACGACACCCTCGTCGTATGGGGCGGGGAGTTTGGCCGAACGAACTACAGCCAAGGCAAGCTGACCGCCACGAATTACGGCCGGGACCACCACCCGCGTTGCTTCACGATGTGGTTCGCCGGCGGCGGCATCAAGCCCGGCACGTCGTTCGGCACCACCGACGACTACGGCTACAACGTCGCCGAAAACCCGGTCCACGTTCACGACGTTCAAGCTACCCTGCTGCACCTACTCGGCATCGACCACGAGAAGTTGACGTACAAATTCCAAGGCCGCTACTACCGGCTGACGGACGTGCATGGCCGCGTCGTGAACGAAATCCTGGCGTAATCTATGCAACCCATCATCGTCATCAACGCAGTCGGCCTCACGCCGCGATTGCTACCACTGGCACCCCGGCTTTCGGCACTTGCGCAGACGGGGTGGATGACGCCCCTCGATGGCGTAATACCCGCCGTGACTTGCTCCGCCCAGGCGACACTTTTGACCGGGCAACCCGTCGATCGCCACGGCATTGTGGCCAACGGGTGGTTCTTCCGCGACACCACCGAGGTGCGGTTCTGGCAACAATCGAACCGGCTTATCCAAGCCGAACCACTGTACGCCACCGCCAAGAAACGCGCCGCCGAGCGGGGCCGACCGTTCAAATCCGCGAAGCTGTTCTGGTGGTTCAACCAAGGCGCCGCCGTGGACATTAGCGTTACGCCGAAGCCGTGGTACGGGGTCGATGGCAACAAAGTCTTCGGCATCACCGGCACGCCAATCGGGCACGCGGAACGGCTCGAAGCGAAGCTCGGACGGTTCCCGTTTCAAACGTTCTGGGGGCCGATGGCGGGGCTGCCGTGTACCCGGTGGATCGCCCGCTGTGCGGCAGAAGTGCTGACAACAGATCAGCCCGATCTCACGCTGGTTTACCTGCCGCACCTCGATTACGAACCGCAACGCCGTGGCCCGAGCGGGTGCGACATGGCCAAGCACGTGAAGGAACTTGACGATGCGTGTGCGCCGTTACTGGACGCCGCCAAGAGTGCCGGTGCCCAAGTGTGGGTGGTCAGCGAGTACGGCCACTGCGACGTGACCACGCCGGTTTACCTGAACCGTGCGTTGCGAAAAGCGGGGCTGTTGGAAGTCCGCGACGGGCCGTTCGGGGAGCAACTCGACCTGTACGGCAGCCGGGCCTTTGCGGTGTGCGACCATCAACTCGCGCACATCTCCGTCGCGGACCCGAGCGACATTCCGCGCGTGCAAGAGTTGTTGCGGTCGTAGCCCGGCGTGGGGAAAATCTATGTCGGCGAAGAACGGGCCGCGATCCACTTGAACCACGAGCGGGCCGGGGACATCGTCGTACTATCAACGCCCGAAGCGTGGTTCGCCTACCCGTTCTGGCTGGATGACCATCACGCCCCGGACTACGCCCGAGCCGTGGCGATTCACCACAAACCCGGCTACGACCCGTGCGAACTGTTGTTCGACCCCAAGTTCGCCGTGCCGAAGCTGCACGCCGCCCGCCGGGTGATTCAAAAGAAACTCGGCTTCCGCATGACGATGGACGTGGTCCCACTCGACGCCGGCCTCGTGCGTGGCAGCCACGGCTTACTGGCGGCAAACCCGCTCGATCGCGCCATCCTGATCGGCCACGGCGCGAAGCCCACCCACGAAAGCACCCCGATGACCGGGGTGCGTGACTTGCTGTTAGGCGCGATGGGACTGGGGTGATGGCATTCAGTATGTATGATGCACAGGTGAAGACCTCGTCTAGCGTTACGCAAGTGTCGATACTCGATCGGAGAAGCCGTCGTGAGCATTTCCATACTCGTGGAGCCGACCGTCAACGGCTTTCGCGCCAACACCGGCGGCCCGCTCGACCTGACCGCA
>JANLRE010000990.1:0-6102 GCA_031368205.1 Fimbriiglobus sp.
ATCGGGGCGCCGTCACCCAGGTGCTTCACGCTTCCTTTGCCGTACCGATCGCGGACCGACGGCGGTTCTTTGGTCACGTCGAGGGCATCGACCAACTTGCTGGAAGTCAGCACTTCAAACGCCCGGTCATGCGAAGTGTCCGCCGAAATTGCGTTCGACTGCACGGAGGCCCGCTTGAAGGCGTCGATCCGTTCGAGGAGTGCTTTCCGGTCCGACAAGCGGTCGGCTGAAACGGACAGCGACTTCATCACCGCGACTTCGTCCCCTTCCATTTTGACGGGTGCAACGCTGCGGCCCAGCATGGCCGGTCCGGGCGTGTTGTACGGCTTGTGTTGCATCGTCGGGGAGAGATCGACGAACGCCGGGATGATCGGATCGGTCTGCCCCTGGAGCCGTGCGACGACACTGCCGAAGTGCGGCTTTTGTTCACGCTTGGCGGCGTCCATCGTCGTGCCGGTGTAGCTCTGCCAGCTACTGTGTTCGTCCTTTTGCCCGACCAGCGAACGAAGCACGATCAGCTTGTCCGCACACTGGGCCAGTCTCGGCAGGTGTTCACCGAACAGAATCCCAGGAACATTCGTGCGGATCGGTTTGAACTCGCCGCGAACTTCCGCCGGCGCATCGGGCTTCAGGTCAAACGTGTCCTGGTGGGCCAGTCCACCCGTCAAGTAGATCATGATGACCGACTTGTGCGACTTCCGAACCCCGGCTTTCGACTCGGCGGCCAAGAGCCGGGGCAGCGTCAACCCACCAGCGCCAAATCCTAACGCCCCGATCTTCAACACCGAACGGCGCGAAATGCCGTCACACAGGCGAGCAGTCGGGCCGAGTACATTGAGCATGAAATGAGCATCCGGCGGAGGGAAAATTAGCGAAGAATCGCGGGCGGGCAGGTAGCACAAAGTCCGATGTCCGATCTCAATCAGTCAGCTAAAGAGTGCCTGAATGGGTGTGCCACCATCGGTGATTGGCACGGGGCGGGATCCGTCAAACAGTTCTTTCGTGGGGTTGATACCCAGGCTGGCGTGGATTGTGGCGTGAAAATCGGGGATCGAAACGGGTTTATCCAGTCCCTTCTTTCCCAGGTCGTCGGTTGTACCATAGGCTCCGCAGTGCTTCAAGCCGCCGCCTGCCAATACGAGTGAAAACGGCGAACCTTGATGACCGCGACCGCCACGGGCGTCAAACTCCGGTGGGCGACCGAATTCCGTCGCGACGACGACAAGTGTTTTATCGAGTAAGTGGTTGGCTTCTAGATCAACGAGTAGACCCGCAAGTGCCGTATCGAGTTCGCCGATGAGCAGGTGTTGGTTGTCGATCCCCTCATTGTGGACATCCCAACCGGTGCCGTTCAGAAAGTTCAGGTTGTGCGACACCTCCACGAACCGGACCCCGGCTTGCACCAACCGACGCGCGAGCAGGCACCGCTGCCCGAATTCTCCGCCGTAGGCTTCGCGTACCTTGGCCGGTTCCGTCTTCAAATCGAAATGGCGTGTGAACTCGGGTCCGGCGAGTCGAATCGCATCCGCTTGGGCTTGCTGATATTCTCCGACCCGTGACCCGGACGGCGCAGGGGGGTTGATCGTTGCCAACAGCTTAGCGCGATCGTCCGATCGCTTGGCTTCGACGTCTTGGGGGCGGGAAAACCCAGCCGGTCCAGTGGTCGTATCGGTGAGATAGACGTACCCGGACTTCGCGCCGAGAAACCCAGGCCCCCGGCTGATATTCGGGTAACCGATCAGCACGTAAGCGGGCACGTTTGCGTTCTCAGCGCCGCGCTCATGGGAAATGATCGAACCGATCGACGGGTAGGTTACGTTCCCGCTGACCATCCGCCCCGTATGGACGAGGTTGGTGGCGAAGGCGTGTTCGTCCACGACCTTATGGTTGATCGTCCGAAGCACGGTCACGCGGTCCATCAAGTCCGCAGTTTTCTTCAGGTGCTCGCACACCTTCACCCCACGAACGCAGGTGTCAATCGACTTGTAAAGTGACCCTGCCTTTTTCGGCGTGCCTTTGTTCACCCCGACCGGCTTCGGGTCGAACGTATCAATTTGCGCCATGCCCCCGCCCAGCCAAATAAAAATGCAGTGTTCGGCTTTCCCCAATGGGGTGCTCGAACGGGCGGCATCGGCGAACGCAACGGAACTTGCGGTCAGCGTAGCCGAGGTCGTGAGGAATTCGCGGCGGTTCATTGTGCCAACGGGGTGGAGGGTGGGAGATTCTTACGGTGTGAACACGAAATCCGGCGAGTTAATCACGGCCCAAAGGACGTCTTCGAGCTTCGTTCGCCATTCGGGATTCAGTCGTTGCGTCGGCGGATCACCCGCGCGAGCCGCCACTTCTTGCAGCTGTCGGACCACTGTCGCTCGGGGATCGAGATGGTTCGACCACGAGACATACGGTTCAGGCTGCCTCTTGTGTGGGACGGTAGCCGTTACGTTGCGAATCCGTGAATCGAACCCGGTCACGAGATACTGCGCATACTGGGCTTGTTCATTCGGGGATGGTCGGCGGGTCAGGATGCGAAGGAACAATTGCTCCAACAAGTCTTCCGGCGACTTGGCCGTGACCGCCAATTGGGTGATGGCGTGGTCGTCGCTTAACCTCACCAACCACGTTCCCATGATGCCGTTGGACAGTATCGCGGGTTGGAGCGCGTTGGTGGAATTGTCGCGCGCACTCGTCGGATCCGGCCGCGCGCCCCGCCAGCCGTAAGCATGCAGAACGTCAGTCACCGCTTGGATACGCGGCAGAGACAAACTGGGTCGGTCCCGCTCGTTCGAGGTCGAAGTGAGCATCCACGATTGCCGCGGTTTGCCGAGGGTGATCGAGTTCCCCATGTCACGCATGCCATCAATATCAAGACTGACTTCTTCCACTCGGAAGGGCTTGCCTGTGCCGACAAATAACGAGTCCACAATCTGTTCGGCCTCCAGTCGTCGTGCGGCCGGTGCAGAGTAAAGTCCGTCCGTTTCAAGAAGCGATGGATTCGTTTCCCGTTGATAGGCGTGGCTAGTCAAAATCAAACGAGCTAGTTTCTTGAGATCGTACTCGTTTTCGATCAGTTGTCGCCCGAGCCAGCGTAGGAGTTCGGGGTGGGTGGCCTTTCCTTTCTCCCAGTCATCGACGGGTTCAACAATCCCTCGGCCCATCATCCGCTTCCAGACTCGATTGGCGATCACTTGCGCGAATCGTTCATTTTGCGGCGCGGTAATGAGGGCGGCCAAGCGATCACGCGAGTCGTCGGGGTATTCCGCCAACTTCCGACCCACAGATTCATCGACGAAGTGGGCGAACGGCCAAGTTGCATTGACCGTCGAGTTCGGCGGAAGGGTCACCGAGATTAACGGTTTGCGACCGCCCTCGTGAATCTTGTGAAGCGGGACGCTACTCGTCACGGGAACTTTGAGCGGCTTTGTGGCAAGCATCGCGGCGAGCTGAAACAGTTCGCGTTGCGTCGATCGGTGGGCGGGCGCATCGTGACATCGCGCGCACTTCATTTCCACGCCCAGGAACGCGCCGGCGACGACGGTCCCCTTCGCGGCGAAGGGAGAATCATTCTGCGACGCCACGGCGAATCCGGCAGGTCCACCGAACCGCTCACTGCCCCGCATCCGGAGCAATTCCGTCACGAAAAGATCAATCGGTTTGTTGTCGAGCAACGACTCGTAAAGCCACCACCGAAACGGACCGGTGTTGTTGAGTGTCGGGTTCAAAATGTTCGGGTTTTCCGCCAGGACATCCTGCCAGTAACCCATGCCGTGATCGGCCCACCGACGATCGCCGAGCAACTGATCAATAACCTTTGTCCGCTTGTTCGGGGAGTTGTCCGCTTCAAATCCCTGAATTTCGGCCAGGGTTGGAATGACACCGACCGTGTCCAGGTAAACACGCCGGAGAAAAGCCAGATCGCCGGACAATGGTGTTAAGGTGGTGTGTTCCGCGTTCATGTCCGGCCAGTTAGCCCCTTCCGCAATCCAAGTTTGCAACAAGCGGGCTTGCTCGACCGAAAGTCGATCACCCTTGGGCGGCATCACGTTGTCGTCAGTCGAAATGATTCGAGTCAGAATGGCACTCTTGACCGGCTGACGCGGAACGACGGCAGGACCGTCGGACTTCCCGCCGATCCAGACCGCATCGCGGTCGTCCAGCCGGAGTTTACCTTTCGCGTTCGTCCCGGTGTGGCAACTGTAACATTTGGCTTCCAGAAGGGGCTGAATCTGCTTGAAGTAATCGACGGTGCCTTTTGCAGCTACGTTCTTTTGGCGAACGGCTTGATCAATGGTCGCGGCGATGAAGTGGTCTATTGCGTTGTTCGCAGGATACCCTTTCGGTAGTGGCGGAACAGGAATTTCACGCGCGTTAGCCAGCCACTCCTTCGCCGTGGTTCGGCGTTTCGTCCAATACTGCGAGTGTTCATCCCGTTTCGCGGCTCGTGCTGCGGCATTGACCCGTTCGTAATGTGTGGTTCGCTCCGCTTCATAGGTCGCCCAGCCCGCATCGGTGTACGGCACGACTCGGGAGCTAGGCGACAGGAGTTGCCAGGACTCCGAACCTTGAAGCGAGACCGCAACGACCGTTTCGCCAAGCTCCGGCCGGCGTTTTGACTTGCCGAGGAAGTTGCCGACAATGGATTCCAACACAACGACTTGTTCGTCACCCTTCGATTCCCACACCACCCAATTTTCGCGGTTGCCGGGAGGTGCGAACCGAAAATCAGGGCCAAGGTTCAGGTACTGATCCGGCCCGGCGACCGTGCCGTGCCCAGACCCATCGCCACTGGCGAATGGCGTCGAGAGAACCAACTTGTCGTCAATGAACAACCGCGCGGCGCCACGACCGCGCAAGAGTATCCGATGTTGACCTGTTGGTAACTTGAGTACCGCCGCCGCACGAATCAGAAACGGGAACCCGCGGTCGGCGCGGACACCGGTATCGACGTATTTATGCGGCACTTCAAAGAAACCGAACACCTCTTCGTGGTAGCTCTCTGGCGGCGACGGCGGCGATGATGTGGGCCATTCGTTCTTGTCAGACAAGCCTGTTTCACAGATTCGGACGAGAACTTTTTCAACCGGAAGTTCAGTACGAACAACGGGGGGCGGTTTCGGAGTCTCTGATGGCAATGCTTTCGGAAATTGCAACGGCATGGAAGCCGCGACGAAAAGTACGACTAGGGTGCCAAATTGGGAGAGCATACTGTTACGCCTAAAACGTATGGCAGAAACTACACAAATAGTACTCCTCGTTGATGATCCAAGCAACCAAGAAATCGCAATAATCGACGCGGCGTGATTGGGGTGTTGAACCCAGTCACGCCGCGTCGCGTTCAAAATCGGTCATAAGTTTTGGACGCAATCATTTCGCTTCGGGTGTGAGACCCAACACGATGTTGAAATTCGCAGCCAATTCCGCGATCTTCGAGTCTTTGACTGGCACAAACGCGACGAGAACGGATTCGCGTGCCTTCTCGTCGCGGATGCCCCGGAGAACGCCGTCGCGGTCGTTGCCTTTATCACCTTTGATGTAGCACTGAGTCGTGAGTAATTCTTTGCTGCCCCGTTTGATCTTGAAGTGAATGTGCGGCGTGCGACCGGGGTACGCGACCGGCTTGATGGTGCGGAAGTAATATTCGCCGGTCGAACTCGTCACGAACCGACCGAAGCCTTGGAAGTTCTTGTCCCGCTTGCCGCCGTTGTCACTCCCCTGATGCAAGTACGCGCCGTTCTGGTCACACTGCCAGATTTCGACCACCGCATTTTTCACCGCGTTGCCGGCCGCATCCATGATTTTGCCAGTCAGGTGGGTAATCTCACCGACTGCTGGCGTGATACTATCGTTGACAACAATGAGGTCGTTGTCCGTATCAAGCGGAAGCTTCGTTGGGTAGAACGGGCCTTCAGTTTGCTTGGGTGTTTTGACCAACTCTTCGGCAAACGCACCGCGAACGGTGTACATCGACAAAGTCATGGCTGCCGAGCCAAGGAACAGCCGCCGGGTCGGGGAAATGACGAGGTCGCGCATAGTCAGTACCTGAAGGGTTCTCGACGGATAGGGCACTGGCGAAATTCTACCGCTGAGTGATGAGAGTTGCCTGAA
>JANLRE010000995.1:0-4255 GCA_031368205.1 Fimbriiglobus sp.
AGGGATTACAGCGATTAGCCTGGGGTTGAGCGCAGCGACACCCCAGGTACAGGCATCCTCCCGATTCAACGCATCCTGAAGGGATGCTAGCGATTAACTGCTCCTCACGCGGACGAACACCCCTTGCACCGATTGGACGAATGAACCCGCACCCGTCGGCCAGACTCTCTATAATCACAATTCTTTGACCTAGTTCGGACATGCGTTTCGGGAGTTTGTGACATGGCGGAATGGCAACGGACCCACACGTGCGGGGATTTACGCGAATCGCACATCGGGCACACCGTCACGCTCAATGGCTGGGTTCTGACTGCCCGGACGTACAACAACCAGATTTTCGTGGACTTGAAGGACCGCTACGGCCTCACGCAAGTCGTGTTTGAATCCGACAACCCAGACGTATTCCCAGTCGCAGTGCAACTTCGCAAGGAGTTCTGCGTGTCGATCACCGGGACCGTGCGCGCCCGTTTGGTCGGGAAGGAACGGGCGGACATTGCGACGGGATTCGTTGAACTGATCGCGCAGAAGATTGAGGTGCTGAACACCTGCCCGACGCTGCCGTTCGAGATCAACGAGTTCGGCAGCGAGTTGGCCAACGAAGACATTCGCTTGCAATACCGCTACCTCGACTTGCGGCGAAAAACGCTGCAAAACGTGCTGATTCTACGGCACCGCGTCTGTAAAGTCATCCGCGATTTCTTGGACGATCGCGGGTTCCTGGAAGTCGAAACGCCGCTGCTTGGCAAGAGTACGCCCGAGGGCGCTCGCGACTACTTGGTACCGAGTCGGGTTCACCACGGCGAGTTCTACGCGCTGCCGCAATCGCCGCAGATTTACAAGCAGTTGCTCATGGTGTCCGGGTACGACAAGTACTTCCAAATCGCCCGCTGCTTGCGGGACGAAGACTTGCGTTCAGACCGCCAACCGGAGTTCACGCAACTCGACGTGGAGATGTCGTTCGTCGAACGGGAAGACATCCTGTCGCTGATGGAAACCCTGTCCGCGAAGATCATCGAGCAAGTTCACGGCATCACCGTGCCGGTGCCGTTTTCACGTATGAAATACGCCGACGTGATGACCAAGTACGGCAGCGATAAGCCGGACTTGCGGTACGGTTTGGAAATCATCGACGTGACGGACATCGCGGCTGAGAGTGATTTCACCGTGTTCAAGGATGCGATCGCCGGTGGTGCGGTGGTGCGGTGTATTAACGCCAAGAACGCAGCGGACAAGTTCTCCAACTCGAAGCTAAAGCCGGGCGGCGATTTGCCGAAGTTCGTGGAACAGTTCAAAGCCAAGGGGCTGGCGTGGTTGAAAGTGGAAGGCGACAAGATCACCGGCAGCATCGAAAAGTTCTTCCCGGATGCGGTGAAAGCGAAGTTGAAAGAACGCCTTGGTACTGCGCCGAACGACTTGTTGTTGTTCGTTGCTGATAAGGAAGCCGTGGTGTCCGATGCGTTGGGTGCGCTGCGAACTTATCTGGCGTCGAGCATCGGCTTGGTCAAGAACTGGTGGGACGAAAAGGCGGCGCACGATACGGCCGAAGAGCAGGCCGCGAAGAAAGAGAAACGGCTGCCGAAGCCGTTTCAAATGCGCCCGGAACATTTCAACTTTCTCTGGGTGATCGACTTCCCGATGTTCGCGTTCGACGACGAAGAAAAACGCTGGGCGGCGATTCACCACCCGTTCACGTCGCCAATGACCGAGGACATCGACAGGATGGAATCCGACCCCGGCACATGTCGGGCGAAGGCGTATGACATGGTGCTGAACGGTTACGAAGTCGGCGGCGGCAGCATCCGGATTCACCGCCAAGATGTGCAAGCCCGCGTCTTCAAAATGCTCGGCATGGAACCCGACGACGCCAAGGCCCGCTTCGGCTTCCTGCTGGATGCTCTCCAAAGCGGCGCGCCACCGCACGGCGGAATTGCACTGGGTCTGGATCGGTGGTGCATGATCCTGGCGGGCACCACGAACATCCGCGACGTGATTGCGTTCCCGAAAAACAAGCAAGCCCGCAACCTGATGAGCGGCGCCCCCGCGACCGTCGAACCGCGCCAGTTGAAAGACCTGGGCATTAAGTTGAGCTAAACCACACCACGAATTACACGAATCGGACGAATAAATCGAAATACAAAATGAGAGAAAGCCACGACGTATCAATGTCGTGGCTTTCTAGTTTTCATTCGTCCGATTCGTGTCATTCGTGGTGGGGTTTATTTTGCGTTCCCCGGTAACCCGGCACTCTTGAGGTTGCTGTGGTTGACCTGTGGGAAGTATTTGTAGATGTCGAACTTCGGGTCGTTTTCGCTGTCGTGACACTTGCGGCAGATGTTGACCACGCGGTCGATGGTGCCGAGTTGTTCAGCAGTAACTAGCTTCGAGGCGGCCCGATCCACTTCCCGAATGTCGGCGACTTTCTTCATCAACTCGGTGTCGGGCATCTTGTCCGTCGGCTTGGTCTTCCACGGCGCCAAGTACGTCAAAAACTGTTTGTTGGTCGGTTGCGTTGCGTGACCACTGCCGGGGCCGTGGCAGTTTTCGCAGCCGTTGTTCAGCAGTTTTGGCGTCGTTTTCGCGTCCTTGAATCCGCCCTGGTATTCCATGCCGGTGGTGTGACAAATCAAACATTCGCCGTCGAACTGCCGGTTGCTGGGTCGCTTGGCGTTTTTTTCCAAGGCTTCATAGGCGTGGCTATGTTTGGTTTTGCTCCAGACGCCAAATTCGGCGGGATGGCATTGGGCACAAGCGGCTGCCCCGATGTAGGTTAGCTTGGCATCGGGGCTTTGGATCTGGGCGGAGTGTTGGCTCTGCTTATCGGTGTGGAGTTTCAACAAATTCTGGTCCTTGACCATCAGTGCGTACTCTTCCTGAAGCGTCAGCACCTTGTGGTTCTTCTCCGCATCGGCGCCTTCGGGCGTCAGATACTCTTCGGTCAACGGGATCAGTTGGTAGCGTAGGTCAAACCCGGTTGCCGACTTGTACACCCCCATCGCGCCCACGCTTTGCCCCTTGTGGCCGACTTGCACGATCTGTGTTTTGCCGTTGTTGACGGCCGTCGGGAAGGCGGGCGGTTCGGAATCGTCGGACTGACAGAGGACGATTTGGAACTGCGGAAACGCTTCGGCGGCCGCGCGGGCTTCGTCCATTTTGCCGACGTACAGAAGAACTTTCAAATCCGGGTTCGCGGGGTGCTTCGCCATTTGAGCGAGTGATTCTTCGATCACCGCAGCCGTTGTCACGATGCCTTTATCGTTGCGCGGGAAGTCGAAGTTTTTATCGAGTGCAACAACCTTGTCCGCAATCGTCGGCCCGATCACGCTGACGATCCCAAACGCGGGCTTGCCCGGTTGGGCCACGACCTCGAAGCCTTCGACCATTGGGCGATCCTTGGCATCAGCACCCTGGAAGAAAAAGGAACGGGGGAAGGACTTGGTCACCTTGCCCATGTTGTCGCGGGTCACGCCTTGCAGATTGGCGGCCAGGATGATCGGCGGCTTGTTGGGGTTCGACAGCGTGTAACTGGACAGGAGTGAAAAAAGCTGCGTCGAGAAATCGTACTCCCCCAACCCGACGGCCACGTAGCCCATCTCGGCGAGGCTTTTCATCGTCGTCTGGTACTTCAGCAGGTTCTGCTTTTCGACACCTTTCGGCGGGGCGGCGTCGCCGAGGTCGATCCCGACAACAGGCCATCCCTTGGCCCGTAACGAATCCATCAAATTCGCGCGGCGTTCCAAGCCACCTAGTTGCGGGCGGCTACAACCACAGGGTGAAAGATAGCCGTAGGTTTGCCCGGAGAAGATCAGCACCAAGTCCGGGTTCTGGTCCTTCGGCCACGTGGTGAAAAGTTTCAACCCCCCGACTGACGGAACATCAGTCGGGACCGGGGTCGGCTCCGGCGTGTTCGTGGTTGGTGTCGTCATCGCCGTAGAAGCCAGTGTCACCGCACGGTGCGACATCCAATACCAACCCGTCGCAACACACAAACAAAGCAGCGCCAACACCATGCCCGCCACTCGGAATGACCAACTTTGTTGTCTTCGAGGTTCAGAATGAGGTCTGTTGAGATTCTCATCAATATTCCGCTCGGACATGGTGACTAACTCCTCCGAGATCGGATGCGGTTGTGGGTCCGTAATTGCATGACCATTTTCCGTCCGTGACTGAAGCCAATGGTGCACTACGAATCGAGCTTGTATAACATCGGTCTTTCACGCCATCGAAATTCACCCAACGCCCGGAATCAACTGCCCCG
>JANLRE010001024.1:0-3459 GCA_031368205.1 Fimbriiglobus sp.
TGTTTCTCGGCGACTTCTTCATTCACGGCATCGGCGGCGGCAAGTACGACGAAGTGACGGACACCATCATCCGTAACTTCTACGGCATCGAACCACCCCTGTTTCAAGTCCTCTCCGCGACCGTGCATTTGCCGCTGCCCACGTTCCCCACGACCGTAACCGATGTCCTTGCACTGCGCCGCCGCGAACGGGACTTGCACTGGAACCCGCAACGCCATCTAGCGAAACAGGACACCGACTGTGCGGACGTGCAATCGCTCGTGAACCGGCACTACATGCTTGAAGCCGTTGAGCCAGGTGAACCCCGCGATCGCCTCGAACGCTACCGGAAGTTCCGTGAGATCAGCGACCAGTTACGACCCCGTGTCGAAGCCCGTCTAACCGACACCCGTGAGTGGCAGACGCGCGCGGAGCAGGAAGCCACGGCCAACGCCGCGCTCGTGCGGCGGGACTTCGCGTGGGTGCTGTACCCCGAAGAGATGCTACGCCCGATCATGCAACAGTTTTTGTAATCTCTTCAACGACTCACTTCCTGTCTGCAATCGGATGATGTCTCACACGCCACAAAGCCGATAGATCTTGCGTATTGTTCGCCCGTTCGTGGTGAGGTTGCGCAATGGATTGGCCGTTCACACGCCGGGGTTTGCTCGAAGGTGCCACGATTGCGGGGGGGCTAATTGCTGCTAGCGCTGCGGGGTCGCGTACCGCAAGTGCGCGCGGGCTGGTTGACCGATTGGCCCAGCAACCCGGTTGGGTGGTCGGGCGATTGACCGGAGCGCAGGCCATCGCGGAGTCGTTGAAGCTAGAAGCCGTCGGGTGCGTTTACGGCATTCCGGGTGCGCAAGAAAACGAACTGTGGGACGAGCTAAAAACTCGTGAGGTGCCGTACTTACTGGCGACCCACGAATTCGCCGCCGCGTGCATGGCCGATGGGTATGCGCGGGCCACCGGGCGCCCCGGCGTGCTGTGCGTCGTCCCCGGCCCTGGGGTGACGAACGCGCTGACGGGGCTTGGGGAAGCGTTGCTGGATTCGTCGCCGATCGTGGCAATCGTCGGGGACATTGCGAACGGCGACAAGTACCGCTCGTTTCAGGTGCATTCTTTGGACACCGTGGGATTGCTGAAGCCGGTGACGAAGTGCGTGTTGCCGGTCACCGACGTGCGACAAATTCCTTACGCGGTGCGGCAGGCGTTCCGGTTAGCGATGAGCGGCGAGCCGGGGCCGGTGGCCGTGGTCGTGCCGTTCAACTTGCTGATCGAAGTGGCCGATTTCAAATGTTCGCCGCCTGCCGAACTGCCGGTGCCGTTCAACGATAAAGCCTTTGAGCTAGCCATCGCGTTGCTAGCGGACCCTAACCAGCGGGTCGGCATCTACGCCGGCTTCGGCTGCATGAACTTCGGCGATTCGCTCACGGCACTGGCCGAACTGTTGCAAGCGCCGGTCGCCACGAGCGTTTCGGGCAAGGGTGTCATCAACGAATCACATCCACTCGCCGTCGGGTGGGGCTACGGGCCGCACGGCTCCGAAGTGGCGGAAAAAGCCTTCAAACACGACCCGCTGCACCCGCTGCGGAGTGGCGTCACGACCCTGCTTGCCATCGGCGTGAAGTTCAGCGAAGTGAGTACCGGCTTCTACGGCAACCCCCGTCCGAGCCGCGTGATTCACGTCGATGCGAACGCCAACGTGCTTGGTAAAACGCAGCAAACGGACGTGTGCGTTCACGCCGATGCGGGGCTGTTTTTGGCGAAGGCGCTCGCGTGTGCGGACCGCATTCGCCGCCCGGCGGACCCGGTGTTGACGGGCCGGATTCGCCAGTTGAAAGCGGACCAGGATCGCAAATTGTGTGACATTCCGCCTGGCAAATGCGGCCTCGATCCGCTCGCATTGATTGCCTCGCTTCGGCGACAACTCCCCGAAGATGCCATGTTGTTCAGCGATGTCACCGCCAGCGAGCACCTAGCCGCCGAATACTTCCGCACCACGAAGCCACGCACCTACTTTAACCCGGTTGACAATCAGGCAATGGGCTGGTCGATCGGCGCCAGCATCGGCGCCCAACGCGCCTGCCCGACCCGCACGGTGGCAACGCTAACCGGCGATGGTTGCTTCCTAATGGCGATGCAAGAACTGTCCACAGCGGCCCGAGAATCGTTGCCGGTGAAGTGCTTCATTCTGGACGACCGCGCGTACCACTACATGCAAATGTTGCAACAGCCCGCCTACCAACGCACCACCGCCACCCACTTGGCGAAACTCGACTACCGTGCCCTGGCGCAAGGCTTCGGCGTGGCGTACCAGGAGATCACCACGGCGGAAAACCTGGATGCGTCCGTGTGCGCCGCACTTCGCCACGCCGGGCCGGTCTTGGTCCGTGTGGTCACCGATTACAACGACCGCAAAATCCGCTGGATCGAAGCGGTACGCCATCGGTTCGTCAAGGAACTGACCGCCGCCCAAAAAGTGCGATTCCTATCCCGCATCGGCACCCGCATGGTGACTGAACAGAAAAGCGATTAACCACCCCGAATAACACGAATAACACGAATTAAGATTGTACCGAACTTGGTGATCCTGATTTCATTCGTTCGATTCGTGCAATTCGTGGTGAAGCATCTTGATTAGCCGTGCCGCTTCGCTTCGAGTTCTTCCCAGCGGGCGTAGAGTTTTTCCACGACTTTTTGCGCCACTTCCAGCGCTTGGCACGCGGCGGTGAGGGCGGCATGACCCTTGGTTGCGGCGGCTTCCACGTTGGCGTGGTGGGTTGTCACCACGGCTTCCGCTGCGTGGATTTTCGCTTCGATCTGTTCGAGTTCTTTCTGCTCGTTGTAACTCAACTTCTTGGTTTTGCCGGCGGGTGCTACCGCTTTCGCAGCAGTAGTAGCGGGTTTCAGGAACTCGGCGGTGGTGCGTTCGTAGGAGGTCAGCCATTGGTTCACGCTGCCGTAACTCGACGCCCCGCCGCGCCCGTCCAGCCCAATCACTTCGGTGCAAAGCCGGTCCATTAATTCCCGGTCGTGCGTGACCAGGACGACCGCACCGGGGAACTCGGATAGGCTGTCCTCCAGCACTTCCAGGGCGGGAATGTCGAGGTCGTTGGTCGGCTCGTCGAGCAACAACACGTCCGCCGGGAGCAGCATCAGTTGGGCGATGCGGACCCGTGCTTGCTCACCGCCGGAGAGTGTGCCGACGGGCAAATCGAGTTGTTCGGCCCGGAACAAAAACTGCTTCGCCCACCCGCCGACGTGAACTTGCCGATCGCGGTAGGTCACGCTATCCCCGTTCGGGCAGATCGACCGCCGCAGCGTGAGGTTGGGGTCGAGGGCCGCGCGACCTTGCTCGAACATGACGACGCGGATTTTATCGGCTTGGGAGACGGTACCCGTGTCGGGTGGCATCTCCCCGGCCAACACACGCATCAGGGTACTCTTGCCGCACCCGTTCGGGCCGAGCAAGCCGAG
>JANLRE010001099.1:0-2349 GCA_031368205.1 Fimbriiglobus sp.
ACCCGTGGCTACAACCCGGTGCCCCTTCAGGGCACAAAACGTGTCATGATGAACGACGCTGTCAAATACTACACTGACCCGATCTCGAAGGAGCCTCTATGTCCCGATTTGTTGTTGCGATGGTCTTCGGACTGGTCGCCGTTATTCCGGTTGTTGCGCAGGAGTCGAAGTTGAAATACCCGCTCACGAAGAAGACGGATCAGAAGGATACTTACCACGGCACGATCGTCGAAGACCCCTACCGCTGGCTCGAAGACGATGTCCGGAAATCAACCGAGGTGGCTGCGTGGGTCGAAGCACAAAACAAGGTCACTGAAGTCTACCTCGCGGCGATCCCGGAACGGGATGCCATCAAGAAACGCATCACCGAGCTGTGGAACTACGAGAGGTTCTCCCAACCCCACAAGCAGGGCACCAAGTACATTTTCAGCCGTAACGACGGGTTACAGAATCAAAGTGTCTTCTACATCCAAGATAGCCTCGACGCTGAACCGCGTGTGTTGCTCGACCCGAATGCGTGGTCGAAGGACGGCACCGTGGCCCTGGTTAGCGTTAATGTCAGTGACGACACCAAGTACGCCGCGTATGGGATCGCCGAAGCGGGGTCCGATTGGAACGTCTGGAAGGTGCTGAACATTTCAACCGGCAAGCTGTTGAGCGACGAACTCAAGTGGGTGAAGTTCAGCAACGTGTCGTGGACCAATGACAGCAAGGGCCTGTTCTACAGCCGGTTCCCGGAGCCGCAGAAGGACGCGGCGTTTCAGAGCTTGAACGTCGATATGAAGCTCTACTACCACCGTATCGGAACGCCACAATCGGATGACGTGTTGGTGTACCATCGCCCGGACCAACCCAAGTGGGGCGTCGGCGGCAGCGTGACCGAAGACGGGCGGTATCTCGTGATTAGCGTGAACGACGGTACGACCAGCCGCAAAGCCCGCATTCTTTACAAGGACTTGCTTGAACCCTACGGCCTCGTCACGGAGTTGATTGACAACCACGACAATAAGTACAACTTGATCGGCAACGACGGCCCCATTTTTTACCTACACACGGACTGGAACGCGCCGAAGATGCAGGTCATCGCGGTGGACATTCGCACCCCGGACAAGAAGAACTGGAAGACGCTGATTCCGGAAGCCAAGGAATCGCTGCAAAACGTGAACTTGGTGGCGAACCTGATGGTGTGTAGCTACCTGCAAGACGCGATCACGGCGGTCAAAATCTACGACCTGGACGGGAAGTTCGTCCGCAACGTCACGTTCCCCGGCATCGGTAGTGCGGGCGGCTTTGGTGGCAAGCGGACGGAGACGGAGACGTTCTACACCTTCAGCAGTTTCGCCACACCGCCGACGATCTTCCGCTACGACATGATTACCGGCCAAAGCAAGTTACTCCGGCAAGCCAAGGTGAAGTTTGACCCGAGCGAATACGAAGTGAAACAAGTGCGTTACCCCAGCAAAGACGGTACCTCGATCCCGATGTTCATCGCGCACAAGAAGGGCCTCAAGCTCGACGGCACGAACCCGACACTGCTTTATGGCTACGGCGGGTTCAACATTTCGCTGCCGCCGTCGTTTAGCATCAGCCGCGTGCAATGGATGGAGAAGGGCGGCGTGCTGGCCGTCGCCAACTTGCGTGGCGGTGGGGAGTATGGTGATGACTGGCATCGTGCGGGGACGAAGCTTCGCAAGCAAAACGTGTTCGACGACTTCATCAGCGCCGCGAAGTATTTGATTGCGGAAAAGTACACCACGCCGAAGAAGTTAGCCATTCAAGGTGGTAGCAACGGTGGCCTGTTGGTGGGTGCGTGCATGGCCCAGGAACCCGAACTGTTCGGCGCCTGCCTGCCGGCCGTGGGCGTCATGGACATGTTGCGGTTCCAGAAGTTCACCGCCGGGCGGTACTGGGTGGACGACTACGGGTCGTCCGACAACGCCGAAGAGTTCAAAGCTCTTTATGCCTACTCACCGTACCACAACTTGAAAGCCGGCAAGAAGTACCCCGCGACGCTGGTGACCACTGCCGACACGGATGACCGCGTCGTGCCGGGCCACAGCTTCAAGTTCACGGCGATGTTGCAAGCCGCCCACGCCGGTGATGCACCCGTGCTGAGCCGGATCGAAACAAAAGCCGGTCATGGGGCGGGTCGAAGTACGGAACAAATAATAGAAGAGCAGACGGATAAATGGAGCTTTCTATTTTATAACATGGGGATCAGGCCAAAATACTGATGTAACTAGATACTGGATACTTTTTCTCCTATAGGGAAATATTCAAATGACTAGGATCTTTTTTAGTGATAAATTTTTCTTTTATAGGTAGAACACTGACAAGGTTATTCTTATA
>JANLRE010001152.1:0-4036 GCA_031368205.1 Fimbriiglobus sp.
CAGCCACAACGCCACCCTCCGCGACAAAGGCTTGGAGCTAATGACCGACCCCCGCCTCGTCGCGATGGTCCCGGTGGATGAGTACGTCTCGCACGTCACAAAGGGGTGGGATAAAATGCCGTTCGATCCCCTGATCCACCGCCTACTGGAAAAGACCGGCGGTCGCGTGATCCAGGTGGACGACGAGTTAACGAATCTGGCGAAGACGTTCGACCCCGCTCACCTCGCTCAGCCGGTGTACTCGAAGGAACAACTCGACGTGGTGATCGAAGACCCGAAGAAGCCGGACAACAAAGCCGGCAAACCGGACAAGCGATCACTCTACGTCGATTACGTGATTGACATTTAAGACCACGGGCCGATTGTCGTGGTTCAAATCGTGGTTTGCGCGCCGAGCGCGACCGAATCTTTGACGCCGAGGTTTTCGTAAATCTGTCGCGTGGCGTCGGACTTGTTTAGCGTGTAAAAGTGAATGCCACGCACTTTGTTTTCCAGCAAATCCAGACACTGTTCCGTCGCCCAGTGGACGCCGACCCGGTTGACGGCAACGTCGTCGGTGCCACAGCGTTCGACGGCGCGAATCAGCTTGGCGGGGAAGCGTGACCCGGCGGAGAGTTCCGCCATGCGGATCATGCCGGTTTTGGTGCTGATCGGCATAATCCCCGCGATGATCGGCACCTTGATGCCGGCGAGTTCGCAGCGTTCGCGGAAGTCGTACAAGTCGCGGTTCTCGAAGAACAATTGCGTGCAAATGTAATCGGCCCCCGCATCGACTTTGCGCTTCAGGTAGTCCATTTCCAGCAACCGATTCGGCGTGCCCGGATGGCCTTCGGGGAAGCCCGCAACGCCAATCCCAAACCCGCGAGGGTCCGGCGTGTTGGTCCTGGACCGCACGAACCCTGTCAACTCGTTGGCGTAGCGGAAGGCGTCCCCGACCCGGTCATAGTTCGCCAGATTCTTCGGCGGATCACCGCCGAGCGCCAGCACATTTTCAACACCCGATGCGGCATAACGGTCGAGAATGGATGTCATCTCCGCCAGCGTGTGACACACACACGTCAGGTGCGAAATCGCGGTGAGGTTCGTCTCACGCTGAATCCGGATGATGAGTTCGTGGGTGCGGTCGCGGGTCGATCCACCGGCGCCGTAAGTCACGGAAACGAACGACGGCTTCAGGTTTTGCAATTCAACGATGTTGTTGAACAATTCCTCCGAGGCCGCATCGCTCTTGGGCGGGAAGAACTCGAAGCTGAAGGTGGTCGCGTGCTGGCGAAAAATATCTTGTATGTGCATGGTCTGTCAGTCCTGGGGTTCCGGTTTACTTCGCCCGCATGTCTGGCAACAAGGCCGGTACACGCGGGAAAACGCCCGGTTCGGGTACGCTGAGTTTTACGTTTGGCGCAGGCTGGGGCGCGGGTACGGGGCCGATTTTTTCCAGACGCGGGGGCTGCTGCAAGCGGTCCAGTTGGAACCAGTTCGATCGCCCGGAGGCCCACACCAGTCGGTAGTCCTGCCCATCCGACCGTAACGGCACGGAGGCAATTAACCCGTCGCCCGGCATCACCGTGATTTTGCCCGAGTGTCCATCGGGTTGAAACGTGTAGCTCGTATAGGGTCGGTTTCGCTGGCCTTCACCGAGGCGTTTGAAATTGTAACTCGTGGGTTGTTGACCAATCGGCTGAACCGTGAGGATGAAGTTCCCGGACGGCGTTGCCTTCTGTTCCAACAGATCGTCCGGCAACGTCACAACAAGGTTCGGCAGCGTCAGGTCAAACCGTTCTTGCAACAGAAAAGCCCGCAATTCCGTGAGCGGACTTGGTGCCGCTTCCCGTTCGCTCAACTCCTGAAGCAAGCCAAGGAGTTTATCCCAATCGCGCATCGTCGGCGGCGTGAGCAGTTCGTTACCGAGGCGTTTCCAACCCGCTAGGGATTCTGCATTCCCACCGAGTTGCGTCAGGATGATCCGGCGCACATGGCGTCGGGCGGTTTCCAGGATCGAGCGGAGTCGCAAATCCACGGCTTGACGGACGGCGTCCGGGTAGCCGGATTCGAGCCATTCTGGGAAGCAACTTTTGGCGAGACTGGTTGCGACACCCTCTTTGACGCGCGCGGGGAACGACGCCAGCAATGCCGCCAAACGTGCCGACGCCAGTTCCTGGGAGCCGATCCCGTTCGGTGTCGGTTCCGGCAAGTCCAGCACTGGCAGGGGTGTGCCCGGCCCCGTCGTCAGGCCGATGGCGTCCGTGAGGTCTCGCAAACACCGCAACCGATCGCGGGTGTCTTCCCAATCTCGCCGCGCGATGTTCACGCGCTCGAAACTGAACCCCACGGCGTAGGTCAGTTTGCGGCCGCGTAGCACCGGCACCGTCGGCGATTTCTCCATCTCATCCGCTGTTCGGAAGGGTGGGGACGCCGCTTCGGTCATCAAGTTGACACACTGGGAACGCCACCCGAAATCCGGCGGCTTGTCTGTTAACAGCAACTCGTTGGCGCGACGAATCAATCCCCGATACCAATCATGCACCCGGTCTTCGGCTTCTCGGGCCAGCACCAAATCGGTCTTCCATTTCGCCCAAAGCTGGACTGCTTCGGTTTCATTCCAAGTCGCCGCGAACTCGCTGGGTGGCGCGAGAGTCTCGTTCAAATCGAGTGCGAGTTGATCGACTTGCTCACGGGATCGTAACTCCGCCGGACCGAGGCGAGGTGGCTTGAACCGACTGCGGTAGTCTTTGTACTTTTCAAACTCCACGAGCCGCGTCGTGACGAACTGTTGGAAGTCGCCCGGTAAGTCCGCAAACCCGGAACTGGTATGGATGCTGTTTAGCTCTTTGTAATAGCGACCAAAGTGCTTGTCGGAGAGCCGAATGGCAATCGCGGGTTCGGACGCCTGGTACGCTTTCACACGCTCGGTGAGCAAGTTCGTCGAACCAAATCCACCCGTCGTGGCGAACAGTAACATGCCGAACACCATCAACGCCAGCATTCCCGCTGCGCCGCCGACCGTCCACCGCAATCGTTTTCGTGCGGACTGGGCGCGGTCCAGGTGATTGCGTGCGGCCAGCAAGCATTCGTACACCAAGTTGGCGACACCAAATGCGCCGTTGGGGTCCGCGTAGCCCTTGAAAGCAGGGCTTGCGGGAATCTGGATCGAAGTGGCGTGCAAGCTGAGGTCGATGCTACCAAAGCTCAAGAATTGGGATTCGACTGCCGTCGAGACATCGTCCCCGAAATACTCCTCGAACTGGTGCTGGACCGTGGATTCCCGTTCCGTCACCCGTTGCAGCCAATCGGTCGGGGCGTCACCGGGTTGGTACAGCGCATCACATTTCGTGAGCGTCAAAAACACCGGCAGGCCGCCGACTTCGCGGCCATCAGTGCGGCCCTGTTGGAGTCCTTTGACAAAGCCCTGAAAGTTTTGCAGCGTCTGGTTGACCACAATGTCAGAGGCATAGGCATCAATAATCAAAATCAACGCATCGGCGTTGCGGACCTCATCGACGAGTGTGCCGCGTGAGGTTCGGCGAATCACCGCTTCCGGGGAAGTCAGTAAATCCCCGGCGGCTTTCCCGTCGCAATCGTAGAGCGTAATGGTACTGCCCGGTGCGCCCACGTCCGGATTTTCAACGGGGATGTCGTGGGGGACAATTTCCCGCCCCACTCGATTCGTTGGCTGGGTTGCCGTTAACGTGACCGTGAACTCGTCCGGCTTCATTGTGCGAATGAACACGTCAAGGAGTGCGGACTTGCCGGAAAGCGGTGGGCCGAAAAAGACGATTCGTGGCGTGCGGGGGCTGGCTTGGTTCAGTGCTGGCTCGGCGGTCTGCGGGTCGGTGGCCATCGGTCGCGGGTTACTCTTTCTTCGGGAGAATGACACGCATCCCGGCGTCGCGTGCCCAGCTTTCTAGGTCCAGGACGCCACTGTTGTTGCGGTCGGTACGGGGTGCCAACTGGATGTCGATGGCCAACGGTTTCGTGGTCGTGGCTTTGCGGGTAGTGATGGCGTCTTTCACTTCCGCTAACGTCTTCGCGGTTCGGT
>JANLRE010000009.1:0-5146 GCA_031368205.1 Fimbriiglobus sp.
CGCCAAACCACTCGCGGCCCGTGCGAAGAAGTAGGACGCGATCAGCAGCGGAACGCCAATCACGATCGGGGCCGTGAGTAGGCCGACCCAGAACAGCAGGAACGTCAGGTACGCCAATCGCCAATCTTCCGGGCCGCGCCAGAGGGTGTTTAACATCCCCCGGAACCACGACCGAACCGCGCGCAGCGGCAGCAGCGGGTCGAACGCCGCGCCGGGGGCGGCTTGGCGGGTGGTGACAGGTGCCCACACTTCCGGTGGCCCGAGTTGCAGGAGAACTCGTTCCAGGTCGGCCAACGTGGCGTGCGGTTTGTTCCGCAACTCCGTGGCGACGTGGTCACGAATGTCCGCCTCGATTTCGTCCGGGTTGACATCAGGTGATTGCGCCAGCGCAGCCCGTACCTCCCGGAGGTAGCGTTCCAGTCGGGCGACGGCTTCAGCAGTATACGGGGGCATAAGAACGGCTCCGGTCATGGGAGTTGCTCCGTGGTGACGCGGCCAATTCCGTCCCGCACTTCCGCCCACGACAGGAGCATTTTGGCGAGGAGCAGACGGCCCTTCACAGTGAGTTGGTAGTATTTCCGAGCCGGCCCTTCTGCCGACTCGACGAGACTCGCTTCAACAAGGCCGTCTTTTTTGAACCGGCTCAGGATCGGGTAAACCGTCCCCTCTCCCATCACTAGTCCATCGACAGCCGAGAGCTTTTTGACGATGTCGTAGCCGTACAGTTGGCGGCTACGCAGGGTTGCCAGAACACACAGTTCCAGCAGCCCTTTTCGCATCTGCGTCGTCCAGTTAGCAAGGAAATCTGGGTCCATGCAGACACTATACTTTAATGCAAAGTAGCTGTCAATAGCTTGCAGTAGGAAAGATTCCTACATTCCGAAACCGAAGTCAGCGGCACGCGGACAGTTTCTTCCGCGCAGCAAGTTCCGAAAAGCACGGTTGATGGAACTCCGAACTTGCTCAGGGCGGCGAGACGGCGTAGCGTAAGTAGCAAGTCATTTTCTCTCCTGCGAAACGAGTTCCGTCATGTCTGTCGCACCGGACCGAGTTTGTGTGGTCGTCGGACGCACGCGCCACAAGATGATGCAAGTCGAACTGCGTGAAGCGGTCAAACGCGGCGCGCTGTTCATCGAAGTACGGCTCGATTTCATTGCGAAAGCGGTGAACTTTCAGCGGTTGGCGCCGTTCAAGGGGTGCCCGTGGGTGGCCACGATTCGGCGTCCACAAGACGGCGGGCGATGGGCCGGTACGGAAGTCGAACGCCAGATGATTATCCGGCAAGCCATCGTGTCCGGGACGTTCGATTGGATTGATTTGGAGCACGACATCGCGGCGACCATCCCGCGATTCGGCACGACGAAGCGGATCGTCAGCTACCACAACATGACGGAAACGCCGAACAACATTTCCGAAATCTACGCCGAGATGTTGAAGATCGACGCCGACGTTTACAAGATCGCCGTGATGGCGCAGAACCCGCGCGACAACTGGAAAGTGCTCGAACTGCAACGCGAAGCCAAGAAGCCGACCGTCGCGTTTTGCATGGGTGAACTCGGTTTCCCGTCGCGGATCATTTCCTTGAAGTACGGTGCCCCGTGGATTTATGCGTCCTTCAACAAGGAACGTGACGTGGCCCCAGGGATGCCGACGCTGGACGACTTCAAAACGACTTACTCGGTGCGGACGATCAACGCCGAGACGAAAATCTACGGCCTGTTGGGCGACCCGGTTGCCCACAGCTACAGCCCGATTTTGCACAACTACATGTTGGGCCGGTTGAACCAGAACGCCATCTACATGCCGTTTCGAGTACCCAAGGGGCAGTTCGAGGAAGGCATTCGGGCGTTCGAGCAGGTGCCGATTAGCGGGTACAGTGTGACGATTCCGCACAAGGAGGCGGCGGCGGCTCTGGCGAAAAAATCCGAGCCGAACGTGCAGGTCGCCGGGGCCGCGAACACGCTGGTGCTCCAAGAACACGGCCACTACTTTGCCGCAAACACGGACTTCACGGCGGCAGTGGATTCGCTCAAAGCCCATCTCGCGGAACGTGCTCCGGCAGGAGTTCCGGCGCAAGAAGTGAACACGCTGTTCGTGCTGATCCTCGGGGCAGGGGGGGCAGCACGAGCCATTGCGCATGGGCTGCACAAAGAAGGCGCGGCCATCACCGTCACCGCCCGGACACACGAACGCGCCGCAGCCTTGGCCGCCGAAGTCGGTTGCAAAGTGGTCGATTGGCAAGGGCGGCACAGCGTGACGCTGTGCGACGTACTCATCAATTGCACGCCGGTCGGGATGCACCCGAACATGGACGAAACCCCGATGCACGCCAGCTTCCTCAAGCCGGGGTTGACCGTGTTCGACACCGTGTACAACCCGGAGAACACGTTGCTGATCCGGGACGCGAAAGTTCGCGGGTGTCACGTCATCACCGGCATCGACATGTTCGTCCGCCAAGCCGCGAAGCAGTTTGAACTGTTCACCGGCATCACGCCACAAATTGACAAAATGCGTGACTTGCTCCGACGAGCCATGTCACCGCTCACCCATGCACTGGAAGAAGACGACGAGGACGATGACTCCGAAACCCGCCCCATGCCCGAGTGATTTGGGGGCAACAACCATGTCACGTATTTTTCTGATCGGATACCGTGGGACGGGGAAATCAACCGTGGGGCGGCACCTTGCATCGCTCTTGGGATGGCAGTTCGTGGATGCGGATAGTCACCTCGAAGCGGCGCAGGATCGGAGCATTCGGGAGATTTTTGCCACCCAAGGTGAACCCGTCTTCCGCGATCTAGAATCGGCTGTTCTGATTGAACTTGCCCAACGCGAACACTGCGTGATCGCCACTGGCGGTGGGATCGTTTTGCGACCGGAAAACCGGGCCGTGTTGAAACGCTCCGGGTTTGTGGCGTGGCTGGACGGCGAACCCGCGACAATTTGGAACCGCCTGCAAGCCGACCCCACGACAGCCGATCGTAGGCCCAACCTCACGGCAACAGGTGGGCTAGCCGAAGTGGTGAGCATCATGCAAGCCCGCCAGCCGTTGTACGCCGAAACCGCCTCCGCGATGTTCCCCACCGAAGGCCGTTCGCCGGAAACCGTGGCCGTGGCTATCTTGAACGCATGGCAGGCGGCCTCCCGCGACTTGCCGCCCGCAAACGCCCCTGGGTGAGTCTCCGCATGTTGGACTGGTGGTTTGAGATTGTCGTCACCCTGTGTTCGCTCTGGGTCTTCCTGGTCGGCCTCGGCGTGGGGAGTTTTCTGAACGTCGTCATCGCCCGGCTGCCTTACGAAAAAAGCGTCATGTGGCCGGGTTCCCGGTGCTTCACCTGTCTGCAAAAACTGCGGCTCTTCGACAACATCCCGATCATCGGCTACCTGCGATTGCGTGGGAAGTGTCGCAACTGCGGCGCCACGTTTTCGTCCCGCTATTTGTGGATCGAACTGATAACCGGCGTCCTCTTCGTCGCGCTCTTTTGGATCGAGATTCTCAGCCAAGGCACCAACGGCCCCGCGTTTGTGAAGCCGTGGCACTTCGCACCCGGTTTGCAATTTAGCTACGCCGGTAACTTCGCCATGCCACCGCTGGTCGATTGGGTCTACTTCTTCTGCCACGCCTTCTTGTTCTCGATGCTCATGGCATCAGCGCTGATCGACGCGGAGCATCAGATCATCCCCGCTCAGTTGACCTACACCGGCACGATTGTCGGCTTGATTATCTCGACCGTGTTCCCGTGGCCGTGGCCGACGATGGACCCGGTGACCTTGGCACAGATTCCGGACAATTTGCCGTGGATACTGCCACAGGTGATGGCCAACATTCCGAACGGGATCATGCCGTGGCCGTGCTGGGGGCCGACGCCGTCGTGGGCACCGCCCGGCACTTGGCAACTCGGGTTACTCAACGGTTTCGTCGGCGCCGCGTTCGGCATGGGGTTGGTACGCGGCATCAAGTTCTTGTTTGAAGTCGGCATGAAACGGGAAGCACTCGGACTCGGCGACGCCGATTTGCTGATGATGGTCGGCGCGTTTCTCGGCTGGCAGATTGTGCTCGTCGGCTTCTTCCTGGGCGCGTTCGCTGCCCTGTTACTGAAAATCCCCATTATGCTGTACGACGCCATCAGTGGCCGTGCAGTCGCCAGCGATCTGTCGTTCGGCCCCGGCCTCGCCGTCGGCGTAATCACCGCTTGGCTCGGCTGGCCGTGGATCGGCAAAACCTTGGTCCTCTTCTTCGACCCCATCGCCCTCGGGCTAATGGCCTTCGCCGTCGGCGGTGGCCTACTGGCCGCCGGCCTACTACTGAGACGACGGTAAGCAATCACTCGTCGGGCAGTTTGCCATACTCGACCAAGTAGCGGAAGTCCGCCGGACGGACATCCCAGGCGGCTTGGTAGGTTCGCTCCAACGGCACCTCGACAAAGAAATCGGGATCGATCCACGCGGGCATGTCCCGCATCACCGCCCCGACGCGGAACGGCTCCAAGTAGGCTATCGGTGACAGTCCCACCGCGTCGTCCGCAGTCTTGTAGGCGGCCAGAAGCAGAGGCTCGTCGGCGGGCATGTCGAACGGCGTATCCTCGATCTCGTCCCATATCAGCTTGTGCAACGAGTGCGGGTCACGCGGCCCCGGCGGGAACGGATCGACCAACAGGACGTTCACGCCCGCCCGCATGAACTCGTGGGTCTTTTCCACGAACGACCGCACCGCCGACCGGCTCGCTTTATTCCCCGGCGACACGATCTCGATGATGCACACCACTTCGCCCAGTCGATGCCGAATGGCAACCCGGTTCGCCCGCCGCAGCAACGTGTTGGCCTGCGGTTCGATTTTCATCCGCGTCGTCGGTACGACCGCCGTGCCACTCGTCCGTTTCCGACGCGGGGTTCGCCGCTCGACCGCAAGAACAACCGGGACCACGCCGCCGGTGTGTTGTTCAATCAATGCGGACAGTCCCGATGGAAGCAGCCCCGCGTTCAGTGAATCACAGATCTCGACGGACCAAGTTTGGTGGAAGTGGTGATAAATCGTCGGTTCAACGCGAGTCCAGTCGTGCATCGGCATGGCAAACCCTCCTGCCGGTATTGTACCCCACCTGTCGGCTATTTCACCCCGGCCCGTGGCATCGGGGCGACTTCAGGC
>JANLRE010000015.1:0-4507 GCA_031368205.1 Fimbriiglobus sp.
CGAGTCGATGAACGTGCCTGCGTCTTTCTTCGGAATGCCAAGTCGGGTGGCAAGACCGGGTGCGGACATCCCATAAATCACGCCGAAATTGACCGTTTTGGCTACCCGTCGCTGATCCTTCGTCACGCGGTCTTCGTCCACTTTGAAAATCTCAGCGGCGACGCGGGTGTGAACGTCCCGGTCCTCGGCGAACGCGGTTTGCAGTTGAGTGTCGCCGCAAAAGTGGGCAAGCAGCCGCAACTCGATTTGCGAATAGTCCGCCGTCAATATCCGCCAGCCGTCCGGCGGGATGAACGCTTGGCGGATTTGCTTACCTTGGTCCGACCGGGTCGGGATGTTCTGTAAGTTGGGGTCGGAGGAGGACAGCCGCCCCGTGGAAGCGACCGTCTGGTTGAAGGACGTGTGGACTCGCCCGGTGCGTGGGTTCACAAGGAGTGGTAGTGCGTCAACATAAGTCCCCTTGAGCTTGGAAACCTGTCGGTGCCCGACGATGATTTTTGGGAGTTCGTACCCGAGGGCGGCAAGTCGTTCGAGACTTTCCTGGTCGGTACTCGGTTCGCCGGTCGTGTCGGTTTTCTTTTGGACTGGCAACTTCATTTCATCGAACAGCACTTCGCGCATTTGCTTCGGGGACGCGATGTTGAAGGCACGCCCCGCGAGTGCATGAATCTCTTTCTCCAGCGACGCCAGTTGAATTTCCATCTCCGCGCTGAGCTTGGCGAGGAACGGCGTATCGAGCCGCACCCCGTTGAACTCCAGTTCGGCCAAGACTTCGATCAGCGGAATTTCTAAGTCGTCGTACAACGAGCGAAGCCCCTGCTCCGCCAGTTGTGGTTCGAGCAAGGCCGTCAGCCGTTGGGCGGTGTCCGCGTCTTCGCAGGCGTACTTGCTAACCTTGTCGATGGGCACTTGGTCCATCGTGATTTGCTTCTTGCCGGTGCCGATCAACTCCTTGATGGAGATATTTTCGTGCTTCAGATAGCGGCGAGATAGTTCATCCAGGTTGTGCGTTCGTTCCCCGGCATGGAGCAGGTAATCCGCGATCATCGAATCACCGGCGATGCCTTGCAGCGTGACTCCTTGCGCCCGCAACACCAGCAGATCGTACTTGATGTTTTGATTCGCCTTAGCAACCTTGGCGTTCTCGAAAATCGGCTTCAACTTGGCCAGTGTTGTGACCGGATCGAGCAACGGGCTGCCAACGGGTCCGCGCACCGGCAGGTAGTACGCTTCCTGCTCCGCCCAACTAAACGCATAGCCGACAATCTCCGCCCGCATCGGCTCCAAGCTAGTGGTTTCGAGGTCGAATGTGATGCGGGTTTGCTGATTCAGCTTGCCCAAAAATGCGGTGAAGTCTTTCAGCGTGTCGATGGTGGTGTAGTTCGTCTTCCAGTTATCCTCACCAGCCAGCGCGCCGAAGGCAAAGTCCGCATCCGGGCTGCCGTCGTTGTCGATCTGGTCGAACAATGATGGGCGATCCGGTTTTGGTAGCTTGATCGGCTTCGTCGTTTCCTGCGCCTGACCGGCAGGAACCAATTGCGTGGGTTCGCCGATTGTCTGCAACAACTCGGCGTTCTGCTTCACACCACTCTGGGTGAGCGTGGATCGCACCTTGTTGGCGAAGCCGCGAAAGCCAAATTCGGTGAAGAGTTCCAGCAAGCGTTGGCCATCCCAATCGCGCCGGCGCCATGCTTCCCATTCCAATGGCATCGGTACGTTGGCATCGAGTTTCACGAGCTTGCGACTGAGTTCGAGGCTGCCGTTCGCAATGGCCGTCTGCATGGCGAGTTTCAATTTCGGCCCGCCGAGTTCTTCGACGTGGGCGATTAGATTTTCGAGTGTGCCGTACTGTTGCAACCACTTCGCGGCGGTCTTCGGCCCCACCCCCGCAACACCGGGAACATTATCAACGGAGTCCCCGACCAGCGCTTGAAAATCGACAACTTGGCGGGGTTCGACGCCCCAATCGGCTTTCAACCCGACGGCGTCCAGCGTTTCCCCTTTCCGTAGATTCCGGATTTGCACGCGGTCCGTCAGCAGTTGTCGGCAATCTTTATCACTGGTACACAGGTGGACCTTCAACCCCCGTGCCGCCCCTTCGCTCGCCAGGGTCGCCATCAAGTCGTCGGCTTCAAACCCGGCTACGCTCAGCACCGGGATGCACATCGCATCGAGTACCTGGGAAATCATCGGGACTTGGACAATCAAGTCGTCCGGCGGCGGCGGTCGGTGGGCTTTGTACTGCTTGTACAGATCCTCCCGAAACGTCGGCTCTTTGCGATCAAACGTGGCAAGCAGGTAGTCCGCGCCGTGATCGTACAACCCCATAATCGCCCGCGTGACGCCGAACACCGCGTTCGTCGGGCGGCCGTCGGGGGCCGACATCGGGCCGATCCCGTGGAACATTTGAAATATCATTCCGTGGGTGTCGAGCACGTAAAGTGTGCCCGCGTCCGGGAGTGTGGAACCAGCGGCTAGTAGGTCAGAAGCCACAGTGTTTGCAATTCCGTCGGGAATAAACAGGCAGGGTTCAGGAAGGCGTGTTCAGACGCTGGATTTCACGGAACGTTCGACAGGACTATTAGCGGCGATAGATAGTGATGTTCAAAGTCTACGGTTCGGACTATGCGAGTGTCAAGTGTTACAATTCAGTCTGACCGATTTACTTTTCCGCCAACGCTCGTTGCCTTCAACTCGTTCAAACAACAGGGATTCAGAATCGGCGAGTGTCGCGATAAGCGACAGGCGCGTCACAACCCTTGCAGTCTTCTGAGACAGTGCGGGAACTGGTGTCTTTTGAGTTGACAGCTTACTCAGCCCATTTACACTCGACTGTACTCTGACTCCGCTTCAGATATTTCACAGCACCTATGGTGAGGTTCGCGGTCATGGCTAAACAACAAGGCGAGACGAAAACGCCGCTTGTGGTTGCATTATCGGTCTTCGTACTCCTGACCCTCATTCTCGGGGTCATGTTGTACTTGGCCTACGACGAAAAAGCGGCGATGAAGGTGACTACGAAAGCCGCAACAGATAAACAAGGGGAAGCCGAAGGGCTGTTGCGGGCCGAGAAGGACAAAGTCCTGATGTACCACGTTGCGCTTGGCATCGATAGCCAGGACGGCTTCGACTCGTTGAAGAACACGTCGAAGAAACCGGAAGTTTACGAAGAGTACAAGAAGTTCACCGGCGAGTTACGGGGTCGGTTGCAGGGTCTCGTCGCGGCTGAGAGTCGCGCCATGCCCGGCTCGAAGTTTGAAGTGAAAGAAAGTGAAGTGTTGAACTGGCCGTGGGCGGATGGCCAAAACCTCGAAAACCGCCCTGAAAAAGGGTTGTTCGCGGTGGTCGTCAACGCCTACGCCAAGCAACTGCTCGCAAGCCAAAAGCAGACCACGGCGGAAAAGAATTCAGCGCTCGCTGCGGAAAACTACCAGAAATTGAGTAAGGAATACGCCGACGCCGTTCAAACCCTCCGCACCGTCGCTCAAACCTTCCCCGCCCAAACGACGGCCAAAGTCGAAGAAGTGAAGCAACAGGTTGCCAGCGAAATCAAGAAGTTCGAGAAGGCGACCGACACGTACAACAAAGACACGCGCGACAAGACGGACGCCGTGGAAGCCGCGAACATCGCAATCGCACAACAACAACAACAGATCCAAATTTTAAACACTCGGGCAGGCAAGGCGGAAGAGAAACTCACCGCCCGTGAGGACCAGTTTGCCTTTGAAAAGAGCCACGGCAAAATCACGA
This sequence comes from Fimbriiglobus sp., assembly GCA_031368205.1. Lineage (GTDB taxonomy): Bacteria > Planctomycetota > Planctomycetia > Gemmatales > Gemmataceae > Fimbriiglobus. Next base: position 3,751 of record JANLRE010000015.1, read on the forward strand.
AACGAACCGATAACATTGTGTACATCGACCTAGGCGATGCGGACAAGGTCCGGCCCGGTTTGACGTTCACCGTTCAACCCTCGGACACGCCGGAACGCGGCATCGACTCCCGTAAAATCGAACGCACGTTAGCAACGGGTGAGAAAGAGTTTTCGATCAAGACGAAGGGGATGCTGGAAGTGATTAGCGTTCTCGGGCCGCACCTTTCCCAAGCCCGCATCACCGCAGAAAACGACCCGATCCGCGAACGGATTCTGAACGGCGATGTCCTGTACAACGCGGCTTGGCGGAAAGGCGCTGCGGACCACGTCGCCTTGTTCGGCGTGTTTGACGTAGACGCCGACGGAACCGACGACATCAAGATGGTCGTCCGCGACCTGACCCGAATGGGAATCATCGTGGACGCCGTGTACGACATCGAAAAGAAAGCGTGGCAGGGCAAAATTACCAGCCTCACGACTTACGCGATCGAAGGCTATTACCCAAGCAGTTCAAACGCTGATGCCTTAGCCGCTTTGAAATCCGCAATCGACCAGAACCTGCGTGACGCCAAGAAAGTGGCCCTCGAAAACGGCGTGAAGGTGGTCAAAGCCCGCGACTTCTTCCCCCGCATCGGCTACCAAATCCGCCTCGACATCACACCCGATACTATCAACCGGGCCTACAACAAGTATCTACAAACCGCACCACTGGAAGTGCCCGCACCTGTGAATAATTAGTCTAATTTCAGGCCCTCGAAAGCCCATGAACGATCGTT
>JANLRE010000018.1:0-8240 GCA_031368205.1 Fimbriiglobus sp.
GCGTCGATCAACTCGTTCGCCACGGCGCGAACGGGTTCATGGTGTCGTTTCAGTTCGAGTTTCAAGGCACCGACTACCGGGTGACGCGGAGTCGAATGGGCGCCCGCGCGACGCACTCCGTTGAGGAGTTCAAGCCCGTCACGAATGACTGGAAGCGGGTGCCGAACGTCAACTTGGTTGCGGACGTGAAGTCGTGGACCGAACGGACGCTCGGGTTGCCTTACGAAGCGTTCTGCGCCTCGGTGCTGTTGCGCCAAGGCAAGTCGGACGCCATCATCACCGCCGGTGGCACAGAGCGGTTAAAGATCTTGAAGAAGATTATCGGCGCGGAACGTTACGAGGAACTGTCGAAGCGCGTTCATGACGCGACACGAGTTCGTGAACTCGCGCTCAAAACGTTGAAGCAGAAACGCGACGGACTGGAAGCCATCACGGCGGACCAAATCGACACAGCGAAAGATGATGCCGATACTGCAGAAACGGCACTCAAAACCGCCACGGAATCTGTTGAGACCGCCACGAAATTTTTGGAGTACGCAAGGTTGTGGGCGCACTTGTCGCCTAAAATCGGCGATCTCGAAACCAAGATTCGAGCCGCCGAAACTCGTCAGGTCGAGGCGGAGCAGATTCGCGCGGACCATCAGCGACTGATCGAACTGTCTGGCGTGTTGCCAACATTGAAGACAGTGCTACCACTCCGCGACGGACTTGGTGCCACGAAGCAAAAGCTCGACGATCTGTCAACTCAACACGACGATGCGGCAACAAAATTGACGGTGCTTAACGAGCAAATCGGAAATAAACAAAGGGATGTCACAACTGAAACCACAGAGGCTGATGGGTTTGACAAGTCGATCAAGGAACTTCGCGCCGAGATTGCTCGAACCGAGAATATGAAAAAGTCAGCCGACGAGTTGGCGTTGATTGAGTCTGAGGTGCTGCGGTTTGATCCCAACCTTGATGCGTCACTGGCAACGACGAGCGTGTACCTTGCCACAACCACGGCAGACGAACGGAAAGTCCGTGACGAACTTGCCAGTTGCAAATCTCAGTTGAAAACAGCGAAAACCGAGTGCGACAAGTATGCGAATCTTGAAGTTGGCGTGACCTGTTACGAGTGCGGCCAAGAAGTCACTGCCGAACACGCGGAGAAAGAGCGGGCGAGAACACTACGATTGTTTCAAGAACTGACACAAACCGTTAACGAAGCAGAAGCGAACGCAAAAAACATAACGAACGATGTTTCGCAACTGAAGACCGAACAAACGCGATTGACCAATGAGATTCAAAAACGTGATCGGCTTCGCGTCAGGTCGAAAGATAAGCGACACGACTTGGAAACGCTCGGTGGCTTGGCGGACGCGGCAATACTTGCGGAACGACTTCAGATAATATCCGCTAATGTAACGCGGGATGAGTCGCAACAAGTTTCGCTGCGAGAGAAGTGCTTGCATCATGGAAGTGAATTGAAACGACTGGAGCAGGACTGCAAACAACTCACCAAAACGGTTACGCATCTGGCAGGACAGCGGGGCACGCTCGAAAGGCAACATGCATCAGACACAACGAAACACGAAACGATGATCGAACAGCTTCCTGAAGTGTGGCGTGAAATCGCCACAAGTGAACTGAAGAATCTCGAACAAGAACAATTCAAACTGAACAAGTCGGGTGTCGCCGAACAGTATCGCCAGTTGGAACAGGATGCCGCACTCCGTTCGGAATGGGTGAGGCAACTCGCCGAACATCACGAACGGACTTCGACGATACCTGATGAAGCACGGCTGCCAGAAGCCACGGCTTTGAACACAGAACAAACAGCAAAACTATCCGTGCGGACTGCACAAACATACTGGCAGAGTGTGCGGGATGCGCTGGCTGATTTAACTCGCAAGGTAACGGAGTTCGATACGGTGCGACAACTGATTGTCACTGCCGAAACCGAGCATTCCCTCCATGCCAAGCTTGATGATTTACTAGGGAAGGGCGGGTTGCAACGGGAACTGGTTCGGGACGCGGAGGAACACATTGTGCGGTTGGCGAACGACACGGTCGGCAATTTGTCGGAGGGCGATTTGTCGATCGAATTAGACAAGTCGCAAAGCACCGACGACGAGGCGTTCGCAATCCGGATTCGCCGGGCCGATGACCCGACGCCGATTGCGGTGGAGTATTTGTCCGGCAGCCAGAAGTTTCGCGTGGCGATTGCGGTGGCACTGGCGATCGGGCGGTTTGCGTCCGGGCAAGCGAAGCCGTTGGAGTCGGTCATCATCGACGAGGGGTTCGGGAGCCTCGATAAGAACGGCCTGCGTGCAACTGCCGAGGAGTTAAATCGACTCAAGCAATACTTGCGGCGAATTGTCCTCGTCTCGCACCAGGAAGAGTTCACGGAGAACTTCCCGGTCGTCATTCAACTTTCCCATAGCGACACCGGCACTAATGCGGTGCCGGTGCGGCAGCGATGAGATGACAATATTGCTGCATGAGGGCTTCCGCAATGACAACGGCATGACACTCCAGTTGTTGGCCGGGATCCCAATCGCCACACCAACATGCCAACGGGTGCCAGCCGCCTTCGGTGTCTTGCCAGAGTTGGCTCAACATGCGGTCGCGGTCGGGATGGGAGGCCAGCCAATCGCGGAACTTGTTGATGCCGTCCGGGTCTTTGACGAACGGGTTTGCTAACTCGTGCCGGTCTAATCCGCGTGGGTGGGCATGACCAACGTAGATGAAATGGGCGGCACGAATTGCCTTCGGGTATCGCACGCTAATCACGCGCATCGTGGTGACACCTTCGAGTCATCGGCGTGCGTATCGTGTTGTTGAAATGCTCACTCATCGTTGGCCGGTAACACCAGTTGGCAGCAACCTAGGTCCAGCGATTCTTTCGGCACACCCGCTTCGATGACTTCGTGGAGGACGCCATCACAGAGCGAATAGATCACGAACCGCCCTTGTTTCTGGCCAGAAATCAACTGGGCACTTTTTAAGACCGTGAGGTGGTGCGATACGTTGAGCGGGGGGATTTTGAGGGCGTCGATAATTTGCGACACGTTCAACGAGCCATCGGATAGGAGCCGGACGATCTGTAACCGCTCCGGTGCGGCGAGGGCGGAGAGCAGTTCAGCACAACGCTGCGGTTGGAGCGGGTCTTTCTTCGCCACACATCACCTACAACATGATTCAAAACTGTGGCCTGTCGTTACGAAGTGATGGTGCAGAATATGACGAATGACACAACTTAACTAAAGTGGTCGAAGCCGGGGTTGAACCGGCGACCTAGCGATTTTCAGTCGCTCGCTCTACCAACTGAGCTATTCGACCCAATGTCAACTTTATACGGCTGCTTTCAGGATGCGTCAACGGCGAGTCAGTGACGAATTCCCGAAACCACCTAACCGCGCCTGCCGACTACAATGACGGGGCACACTTCACCCAGGTTCGGGCGTTGCGGTGCTTTCACATCTTTTTGCTAGGAGTGCGTTGATGATCCGTTCACTGTCACTGTTGGTGCTTGTCATAGCGATTTCGTTACCGTTGTCCGCCCAGGACGATGCCAAGAAGGCTGAACCGTTTGTGCAGATCGTTCACGTGGCCACTGGCAAAATTCTGGCCGTCGATAACGACTCCGAAGAATCGGCTGCCGTCACGGTGGTTGTCAAGGAGGACAAGGAAAAAGCGGCCGCTCGCCAATGGCAACTCGTGAAGGATGGCGAGTTTGTGAAGGTCGTTCATCGCATCAGTTCGAAGGTGCTTGATGTGAATGAAGACTCACGAGACGAGGGGGCGTCAATCATCATTTACGATGCCAAAGACGAGGGCACGGACAATCAGCGTTGGTCGTGGGTTGGCAAAGGCGATGAACGTCGTCTGAAGAGCAAGAGCAGCGAGATGGTTTTGACGATCAACGAGGACGGTAAAGTGGTTCAGAAAAAGGCCGATGAGAAGGACAAGAAGCAACTTTGGAAAGTCGTCGAAGTGAAAAAGTAAGCACTCAAAGCCCACCAACGATAAAAGCCCACGCACGATCGTGCGTGGGCGTTGCACACTTTTTCGATCAATTCTTGGCAGTCGTCGTCAGTTCCAGAGAGAGTCGTTCGGCGTCGTCGGCGAGTTTGCGGACATCTTGGGTGATGCGCATACTGCAAAACTTCGGGCCGCACATGCTGCAAAACTTCGCGCTCTTGAACACGTCTTGGGGCAGCGTTTCGTCGTGCATCCGCCGGGCGGTTTCGGGGTCGAGGGACAGTTCAAACTGACGGTTCCAGTCGAACTCGAAGCGAGCTTTGCTTAATTCATCGTCACGGTCGCGGGCGTTTTTACGTCCGCGTGCAATGTCCCCGGCGTGGGCGGCGATCTTGTAGGCGATCACGCCTTGTCGCACGTCGTCCTTGTTCGGCAACCCGAGGTGTTCCTTGGGAGTCACGTAGCAAAGCATCGCCGCGCCCGCTTCGGCGGCAATGGCCGCGCCGATGGCGCTGGTGATGTGGTCGTAGCCCGGTGCGATGTCGGTGACCAACGGGCCAAGCACATAAAACGGGGCTTCGTGACATTCCACCCGTTGCTTCTCGACGTTCATTTTCACGAGGTGCATCGGGATGTGGCCGGGGCCTTCGACCATAACTTGGCAGCCGTGGCCCCAGGCTTTCAGCGTCAATTCACCCAGCGTTTTCAATTCGGAGAATTGGGCGGCATCGTTCGCGTCTGCAAGGCAACCGGGGCGAAGACCGTCACCCAGACTGAAGGTCACGTCGTAGGCACGCATGATTTCGCACAGTTCGTCGAAGTGTGTGTACCACGGATTTTGTTGGTGATGGGCGACCATCCAACCGGCCATCAGTGCCCCGCCGCGGCTGACGATCCCGGTGATGCGGTCTCGCGTCAGGGGGACGTGCTCGATCAGCACGCCGGCGTGGATTGTCATGTAATCGACGCCTTGTTTCGCTTGGTGTTCGACCATGTCGAGCATCATGCGTGGCGTGATGTCTTTGGGTTCCTTCACTTGTTGAATCAGTTGGTAAATCGGCACCGTGCCGATCGGTACCGGCGAGGCGGCGATCAGCGCTTGCCGGATGCCGTCGATGTTGCCGCCCGTCGAAAGGTCCATCACCGTGTCCGCGCCGAGGTGGACGGCGGTGTGGAGCTTTTCGAGTTCGTCATCGACTTTGCCAGTCACCGCAGAGTTGCCGATGTTGGCGTTGATCTTGCACTTCGACGCGATGCCGATCCCCATCGGTTCCAGGCTGGTTTGCAAGTGGAAGATGTTCGCGGGGATCACCATGCGACCGCGTGCGACTTCGGCACGAATGAGGTCGGGTTCGAGGTCTTCCCGTTTGGCGACAAAGTGCATTTCTGGCGTGATCGTGCCAGCGCGGGCGGATTCCAGTTGTGTCATGATTGTTTACAATCCCGGCCAGATTGGCGCGGGGTCTTCGATGAGGTAACGGTCATTGCCTCCCTACACCGGAGCAACCCGGTTCAGGTTCAAAGGGTGTGATCTCAGCCCACCGATCCACGGCGGGCACCCCTGGCAACATTCACTATATACACGAACTTCCGATGTTTGCGAACTCGTATCGGAATTCGAGTTCTTAGAATCGGACGCCAACTGTGAACAACAATCGCAAATCTTGGATGTTACTCTTGGTCGGTGCGACGATGTCGGACCACGTGTAGGACCATTCGGTGCGGGCGCCGGTGAACAGAATCCACGAACCCATTGGGATTTCCGCATTGTAGTGGGCGCCGATGCGGACGCTTTGGGCTTCGTGAGATTTGCGGACGTAACTATCGGTGTTACCTACCGGCACCAAGTCGGCCCGCATCGTGCCCCAGCGACCCCCGACATCGAGACCGACGCGGCTGTTCCACCCCTGTTCGTTCGGCAGCACGCCCGGACCGTTGAGCCACCAATCGCGGCCGATCGAATAGTTTAAGCCGGTTCGGGTGAGTCCCCGTAATCGAACCGGATGAATCTGATCTGGGGTTTGAGCCGTCCCGTTACGCGGATCACCGGGGTTGGCCGGGTTGCTAAAGAGTGGCGCGCGGATGAAGGTGTCGAACACCCGGTCTTCGGACGCGCCGTTGTAGGCATACATGATGCCCAAATCGACCACCCAGGCGGAATCGCCCGCTGGGTTCATGAACAGCGACCGTCCGCCGCCTTCGACCGCCCAACCGAAGCGTGTCGCACCGCTGAATTCCGGTCCGCCACCCACAACCAGTACCGGACCAGTTCGGGTGTAGAGTTCGTAAGTGACGGGGCCGTTCGCACCCACCGGGCCGCAACAATTCGCACCGACCGGGGATGCACCCGCCCACGGACTTGGGACAGACCCTTTCGGAAGGTTTTGCGTGGTCCCCAGGACGGTGCCGGGTGGTGCGGTCAACATGTTGACTGCACTCGCTTCCGTCGGCCCTCCCAGTAACGGGAGCGTGCCGCCCGAGGGTTGATTTCCGGTTCCACTGGCTCCGAGCGCCGGACTGCTCGGAAGTAAGCCCGACCCGGTTGAAAGCGGTGCGGGGTTGGTTGGCACAGTTTGGGCGACGGCGGCGGAGGTTCCAACAACCCCGGCCAAAATCACCCCGAGTAGGATACGCTTTGCCGTCATCGGTGCCTCACCACTAGCGTCGGGCGCGGGATGCTCGAACGGAGTGAAAACCCCGACGATCCCGCTTCGTAGGTTTACATCGGCACAATCCCGCACCGATATTAGTGATTCTTCGGCTTGTATCGGCGAAACACGTCCATTCGGGTGGCTTCTTCCCAGTTTGGTTCAAGTCGCGTCATCCGCTATAAGAACTCAGTGAAGCTGAAGCATTTGGAGAACCTCATGGAACTGGTCGAACTGCGCGATCTCGATCAAGCCCGTTCGTACTTGTTACAGGGCCTCTGGCTGCAACGGGTGGTCAAGCCGACGCCGGTTCTCGTGCGAAATATCCTCGAATGGGCGCAGGAAATTGCGTCGAGTGGGCAACCCTTGCCCCCGATCGGTTTCGTCGCGGACTTGGGCAACGTCGTTTATGGCCATGACCGGGGGAGGCAAACGCAAGAAACGGTTGACGTCCCCGGTTGGTCGGCGACGTTGGCCCGCAGTTACGAAGATCACTTGCTCGGCAAGGTTTATTCCGACTGGACGTTCGAGCGGGCCACGGATGCACTCCGGCGGTACACCGGACGCGACCAAGCCAAGGGCTTGGCCTACGTCATCAAGCAAATCCGCGAGCGGGGCAACATCGGGGGTGTCGAACTTTCGCCGGCGATCATCCGGGGTCTGCTCACGATTTCGGCGGACGAACTTTTGGCTGAGGGCTACGAACAACTCCAGCGCGACGGCCCGATGCCGTTGTTGACCCGGCAGTATGAAGCGTTGGTGAGTGCGGCCCGCCGGATGGCGGAAGTGCTTGGCCCGGAGGATGTGATTGCGTTAGAACAACGCACCGCCCTCGCCGATATGGGGCAATACGTCGCCCATCGACAAATTCTGCAAATAACCGCTCGCCTGGAATCACGGTTGCCGCCACGGCCAGTCCGACCGCTCGTGGGTCGTAAAGAAGTGCCGACCCGCGTGATGGACGAAGACCAGTACCCCGTGGGCGGGTACACGTCCATTTCCACGAAGGGTTCGATTGAAAGTTTGCTGCATTCGCAACTGGCGTTCATGGAGCGTGCCGAACGCCCCGACCTCTTTGACATGAAGTTTGTGCGTGACGAACTCTTTTACTATTCCCGTGACGAGAACCAGTTCTTGCGGCGGCGGCGGTCGTTCGTGTTCGCGCTGTTTCCGAACTTAGTGGCAGCGCGGTTCAAAGATACCGGGCTGCCGTGCCAACGGATCGTGATGACGTTGGCGGTGATCTTGACGATCATTCGGCGACTCTCGGAGTGGCTCAGTACCGACGCCCTTCGGTTTGAAGTCGTGTTCATCAATCCGACGCCGGAGAAACCGCAAGCACTGGCCCATGAGATGGAATTGTTGCAGTTGCTGTTACAAGAACCAATCGAACGCGAATCGGTTGTCGTTCGGACGCTGGGAACGCATTCGGCGTTAGAGTCGTTCTGCGAACACGAAGCGAGAACGAACCAAGTTCAATGTCTGACCCTTTCGACAGTGCCGATCACGATCAATCCCGAAGGTGCGGTCATCACGACACTCACGGTCAACAGCCCCCAGCCCCAACTGACGGATGCGCACGGCGTGCCTGTCCAGTTCGACACCGAAGACGCCTTCGAGCATTGG
>JANLRE010000050.1:0-22051 GCA_031368205.1 Fimbriiglobus sp.
GCCGAACAACGTCGTTGGTTTTGGGCGGCACTGGTCCCGTGGGGCAGCGGGTGGCACGGCTGTTAGCCAAAGCCGGTGGGACCGTCCGCATCGGCAGCCGGCAGTTCGAGCGTGCCGAAGCCACATGCCACGAAATCCGCAAGAATTTGCCGGGGGCCAGCGTCGTTCCCGTCGCCGTGGGGTCGTCGTCCGACGGCCCAAAGGCACTGGATACCTGCGAACTCGTCATCGCCGCCGGTGCGCCGGGAGTGGTCGTGTTGCCGAAGAAAATCCGCGAGACGTGCAAGACTTTGAAAGTCGCCATCGACCTCAACGGCGTGCCACCCACCGGCATCGAAGGGGTTGAGTTGACCGACAAGGCCAGTGCCCGCGATAACGTGATTGCCTACGGCGCACTGGGCGTCGGGGGGACGAAAATGAAGATTCACAGAGCCGCCATCGGCGAACTCTTCACCCGCAACGACGCGATCCTCGACGTTGACGCGATCTATCAAATCGCCCAGAAGATCGACTAAATAAGACGCTCACCACGAATCAGACGAATCTTACGAATTAAGTTCAAGCAAGTTGTCTCAGTGTGCCGGTTTCAGTCCAGTGACAAATTGTGTTGATGCCAACGGTTTTATTCGCGGTATTCGTCAGATTCGTGGTTACGTAATCTCTTGGGTCAATTCAGCGGCAAGTGGTCCTGGCCGGGCAGTTGAACCGGGGCGAGTGACCCCTTGCCACCCAGAACCACGCGCATCAGGTCGTCGTTGCCGACCGGGTGGGGTAGCGCGAAGAGTTCGCCGTACATGAAGCCGCAGCGCGCGCCTTGATAGCCGTTCACGGAACTCACGTAGTGCCGGACTTTGGCAAACCGCTCCGGGTCGAACTGCGATTCATACGCTTGGATCGACGCGATTTTCTGTTCGATCGTCTCCGAGATGTCGATCACGAAGGTGCTGTGCCATTGCCGCTGTTCCGCATCGGTGGGGAAGAGTGCGTAGACCAAGTGTGGAACCCGATACGGTGCCGTGTTGTCGAACCGCTCGTCCCATTTCGTCAGTTGCGAATAGAACCGCGACGCTTCCGCAATCAGATGGCCTTGATGGTGATCCGGCGAAGCGGCTGGGGTTCGCCCGGCCCCGGTAATCAGCACCTTGGGCTGATATTTCCGCAACTCCGTGGCCACGCGGAACCGGGCCTCCGGGCCGTCCATTAACACCCGATTCGGTAACCCGAGATTGACTCGAACTTGCACGCCGAGCAACTGTCGTGCTTTCTCCGCTTCGACTTTTCTCGTTTCGAGACTACCCCGTGGTGTTGGCTCCCCGGACGTTAAGTCGAAGATGCCGACCCGATAGCCCTGCTTCACCAGCTTGGCGAGCGTTCCCCCGCAGAGTATTTCCAAGTCATCCGGGTGCGGAGCAATTGCAACCACGTCCAGGCGGTCAATCACGGAACTCGAATCAGCCATTCGCAACACTCCAGCAACAGGTTCAGTCGTAGTCAAGTTACAAGCTCATACCCACCCAGCCCACCGGGCATTTCATGAACCTTCGCAACGGGTGCGGCTAAAATCTCTGGGAGTCAAAGAAAGAATGTTCACCGCAGAGTCGCAGAGGACGCAGAGAAATCCATTAGAATTAGTTTGGATTGCTCTGCGCTCTCTGCGACTCTGCGGTGAATCGCTTTTCCGAGGCCCAGAGAAATTCGTGACACCCTTTGCAAACTGCCTCTTGCCCAAATGCAATTCGGAGTCTATTTTGAGGGGACATTGATGGAGTCGATACCGATTCCACCAAGGCCAAGTGGCGGAATGGCAGACGCAGTCGATTCAAAATCGACCACCGCAAGGTTTGTGGGTTCGAATCCCTCCTTGGCCAGTTGTCCATTCGGACAGCAATCGACAGGTTCAGACACTACGTGCCCAGTTGCCTTATTTTGTGGCTCCTCGGCACGTTGTGTCGTTTCAGGGCCTGGTTAACTTCGTCCGACTACGATGATGTCTGCTTCGGGAACGGCCTGCAACACATTGTCAAGCACGCTTGGCCCGAGCCACCGGGCGTACCACGGGCGAACGCTTCGACCTAGGACAATGTGGGTAATCCCGTATTCCTGGGCGAACCCCGCGATTGCTCCGGCCACGTCGGTCCCGGAGAACTGCATCGGCACCCCGTTTAGCTGTTGCGCCAGGGTTAAGGTGTCAGTCACCCGTCGTTGGGTTGCCGCGTCTACCCGCTCGACTCGTTCCCGTGGGGTCTGGATGTAGACGGCGTACCACGGCGCCCCAAGCCGGTCCGCCAGCCGTGCCCCGGCCCGGACCATCTTCGGAGCGCTCGGGCTGCCCGAACTAATGCACACCATCACACGCTCCGACCCCCCCGGAAGCCCGGCGGCCGCCGTCTCCTTCACCCGCCGTCGGCGGTCCAACAGGTGGGCCAAGTGTTCCAGTGCGATCTCCCGAAGCTGGTTCAAATTCTCCGAGGTAAAATAGTTTTCCAACGCCCGGCCGACCCGGTCCGACGGGTACACCTTACCCTGCCGCAGCCGCTCTTGGAGGTCTTCAGCCGGTAAGTCCACGTTCACCACTTGATCGGCCTGCTGGAGGACGTAGTCCGGAACCCGCTCCTTCTGCCGAACGCCGGTAAACCGCTCGACCGTGTCGTACAGACTCTCCAGGTGCTGGATGTTCAACGTGCTAATGACGTTGATCCCGGCCCGAAGGAGGTCGTCCACGTCTTCGTACCGCTTACCATGTTTACTCCCCGGCGCGTTGGTGTGCGCTAGCTCGTCCACCAGCACGACGGTGGGGCGGCGGGCCAGAATCGCGTCGATATCCATTTCCTCAAGGACGACGCCACGGTACTCAATCTTGGACCGGGCGACCTGCTCCAACCCCTCGACAAGCGCGGCCGTATCAGCCCGCCCATGTGTCTCCACAATTCCGACGACGACATCGACCCCTTGCAACCGAATCCGCTGGGCTTCTTGCAACATCTCGTAGGTTTTGCCGACCCCTGGGGCGAACCCCAAGTACACCTTGAGCCGACCCCGCTGCTGCTGACGAATCATGGCCAAGAACTGCTCGGGCCGTCCACGAGTTTCATCCGCTGTGCTCACGAGATTCCTCCGGCGTGACGCTGATCTTCCGCCCCGGCCCACAGGGGCAGGAAGAGGCGGAACGTGGTCCCGGTACCTGGCTCGCTCTCGCAGACGATCTCGCCCCCGTGTGCGGTCACGATCTCACGCACGATAGCCAACCCGAGACCAGTTCCGTGCCCACGACTCTGCCCAGGGATGCGAAAGAACTTATCAAACACGTGGGGCAGGTACTCCACCGGGATGCCGACGCCGGTGTCCTTGACTGATAACTCGACGCGGTCGTTTGCAGCCGCCCGCGCGGACAAAATAATCTGTCCCCCTGGCTCGGTATAGGTGGCGGCGTTGACGAGCAAGTTATCCAAGACCTGACCGAGTCGCCGGGAATCGACTGCCACCATTCCTAGCGGTTGATCGGAATTGAGGTCGAACACGAGCCGCTTGCCGTTGAATACTTGATGCACTCGCTCGGCTGCCGCTTGTAGTAGCTGGCCTGGTTCTTCCGGTCCCAGCTTGAGTTGCTCTTTGCCGTGTTCCAGTCGGGCCAAGTACAGCAGGTGATCGACGATCCCGACCAGTCGCTCCGTGTTTTCCCGCGCGTCAATCAATAATTCCGACTGCTTCGCGGTGAGGGGTCCGACGGCCTCCTCGATCAGCAAGTGAACGGCCAGTCGTAGCCCGGTCAGCGGGGTCTTCAGCTCATGACTGGCGGTCGCAACCAAGTCGCTCTTGAACTCGTCCAGCAGGCGGAACCGGGTCACGTCGTTCAGGACAATTGCCGCCCCAAGAGTGCCGCCGTATGGGTCGCAAACAGGGAGTACCTGTGGGATATACGACCGGTCTTCACCTCCGATCCGGTAGGTGACCGCCTGGTCGAACGACTGGGTGAGAAATGATTGTTGGGTTTGGAGGGCGGCCTCGATCGGTCCGCGGAGGCGGCCCGGCGGTTGCCACACCGGACCGGGCTGGTCCCCATCAGGTACCACTCCCAGGAGATTCCGGGCAGCCGGGTTCGCCATTTCCACGCGCCCATCACGGTCCACCACCAAGACCGGATCGGGGAACGAGTCGATCGCCGCTTGGCTCGCTTGCTGGGCCCGAAGGAGACGGGACGCCAATGACTGTTTCAGGTCTCGCAACTGGGAGGTCATCCGATTAAATGCCGCGACCAACTCACCGATCTCGTCTCGCGTATTGGCCGTCACCGTCTGGTCGAACCGACCGTCGCCGACCGCGCGGGCGGACCGCGTCAAGTCGTCGATCGGGCGTAGGATGGTGCGGGTCGTCCGCCACGCGAGTAGGCCGGTGGCGGCGGCGGCGGCGAGTAGGCCCAAGCCCGCCCAGAGTCGGGTCGTCGCCGCAGTCTCCCGTGCCTGTTGGCTGGCCGCCTCCATACTGTCTTGATTCAGACGACGGATTTCACCGGCGACTTGCTTGATCTGCTGGAGCGTTTCCAGTAACGGCCCCGGCTGCCCGTCCGGCAAGAAGTAGTCGATGGCCCGCTCGCCGGCTGGACGAGCCGGGTCGAAAAAGCGACCCCCGAGGAATTGATACCGATCGGTCAACGCGGTGAGGCGATCGACCAACTCTTTCTCGCCTGGCTCGGTGATGTTGTTTTGCTCGACTTTCAGGTGCTTCTGGTAGGCGGCCCAATTCTCGTCGTACTGGCGTTTGGCCCGAGATCGTTCGGCCTGCGCGAATTGGAAAGACGAGTCGATTCGTTCGACCGCCTCGTTCAGACCGTTCATTGCCTCCACGCTTCGATAATTTTCCCGGAGGATGGCCTCGATCCGGTCTCCCACGACGCCGAGGGAATAGATGAACCCGGCCCCAAGCAAAATCAGCAAGAGGAGCACAGGGGCGAACGACAGCCACAGTCGATAGCGCAACGACATGTTCACGATCCTGGAGTCATAGTCCGTATTTCTTCCGCTTACGGTACAGGGTGCTGGAGTCGATGCCAAGCGTCCGTGCCGCATCTTCAAGAGTCGGGCTAGCCGCGAGTACCCGGCGGATGTGTTCAATCTCGACCGTGCCAATCGGCACCCCCTCGCCGATCGCCACCCGTGTGACGGAGTGAGTGGGAGTAGACACGGAAGCGGGCAGGTCGCCGGTGTCGATCTCGGCCCCCCGGCAGAGGAGAACGCCGCGTTCGATAGCGTTTCGGAGTTCGCGCACGTTCCCCGGCCACCGATGCCGCACCAGTGCTTCTCGGGCCGCCGGAGTGAACCCCGTTACGGATTTGGGCGACCGGCTGTTGAACTGGGCCAGTAAATGGTCGCACAGGTGGGGCAGGTCGGCAGCCCGTTTTCGCAGCGGGGGCACCGTCACTTCGATCACGTTCAGCCGGTACAAGAGGTCCTCTCGAAACCGCCCGGCTACCACCTCGTCCTCCAAGTTTCGGTTGGTCGCGGACACGATCCGGACATCCGCGATCCGGGGCTTTGCCTCGCCGACGCGCTCGTAGGTCCGGTCTTGAACGAGCCGGAGGATCTTGGGTTGGAGGGGTAGGGGGAGGTCTCCGACCTCGTCCAGAAATAGGGTGCCCTTTTCAGCCGCAGCGACTTTGCCGACCGTATCTTTAACGGCGCCAGTGAACGCACCTTTTGTATGCCCGAACAGGTCACTCTCCAACAGGTCGGCTGAAAGGCTGGGGCAGTGAACGGTCACGAACGACTCTGCCGCCCGACGGCTGCGCGCGTGGACCGCACGGGCCAGTACCCCTTTGCCCGTCCCGCTCTCCCCACGCAGCAGTATCGTCGCGTCGCTGGCGGCAACGGCGAACACCGTCTCCAAAATCCGCAGCATAGCCGGTTCAGTGCTGTCTAGAACGACCGCCTCGCGGCCGGCGTCCTCATCGCCGTTTCGACCGCCCCACCTGTCGATCAGTTCGGTGAGTTGCTGCGGGGTGAACGGCTTCGGCAGGTAGTCCAGGGCGCCTCGACGCATGGCCTCCACCGCAGTGTCAATGCCGGCATGAGCGGTAATCACCACGATCGCCTGCCTGGGTGAGGCTTTGAGCAGTTCTGTCAGCACGTCTAGCCCGGATTCCCGTCCAAGCCGTAGATCCAGTAGCACCAAGTCTGGCTGAGACTCTCCGACCTGCTTGATCGCCTGAGCCTGGTTCATCGCCTCGGCAACAGTGTGCCCTCGACTCTCTAGTGCAATTCGGATCGCCCGCCTCAGCGTGGCCTCATCATCAACGACAAGAATGTTCATGGTCACCTCAGTCCAGTTGTCCGATCTCAGTTGTCCGATCTCAGTTGTCCATCGTGCAAGTTGCACGGACACTGCGGCATATTGCAAGATCCCCACAGGAATGAACCTAGCCGATGACTGAATAACTTGCTGCCAGTTAAGAGATTGCGAATCGTGCAGTTGTTGGCACTCCACTTGCATTGTAGGGACATCGCAAACCCAACCGATTTGGAGTGCATGCCGTGGGCCTGACGATCTGGATTCCGCTGACAGTCGGTCTTGGACTTGTCACACTGCTTTTATTGTTCGCGTTCGCTGAGGCGTGCGACCGCGTGTAAGGAGAATTTTCGTGATCTGGCTCACTGTATCCGTGACCCTGCTCCTGTTTGCCTACCTGTTAGCAGCCCTGTTGCGACCGGAGAAGTTCTAGGCGTTCCTGTCGGCACCGCACGCTGATGCGGTGCGGCTAAGCTCGCCAGTTCTTTCGATGTCATTCCGCATCAAGAATCCCTTACACGAGTAACTCCGCCATGTGGCTCCTGCCTATTTTGATCGTCGGACTGACCGTCGTGCTCTCGATCCCGATGGGACGGTACTTGGCACGCATCATGGACGGCAAGTACACCCCACCCGTGGTGCTCAGTTGGTTCGAGCGACAACTCGATACAGGTCCGCAAACCTGGAAACAGTACACCGTCGCCCTGCTCCTGTTCAACACGGTCATGTTCGTGTTCGGGTATCTCGTCTTGGCTGTTCAGCCGATCATGCCGCTGAATCAAACGGACTCCGCGTTCGTCGATGGCAAGACAATGCTCGCGCCGACCACGATCTTTAACACCGTGACCTCGTTCCTGACGAACACCAACCTCCAGCACTATTCCGGCGAACAGCACCTGTCTTATTTCTCCCAATTGGTGTTTGTCGTCTGGAACATGTTTACCTCGGCGGCGGTCGGGTTCTGCGCTCTGGCCGCAATCATACGCGGGCTGCGGGGCGACGCCCACATGGGGAACTATTACCTCGACATGTGGCGGGTCGTGGTCTACGTCTTCATCCCACTCAGTCTCTTGACTGGCATCTTGCTCATGGCTGCCGGGATACCAATGACCCTGGAGCCGTCGGCTGAAGTCCAAACAATTCAGATCGGATCAATGGGGAGCGACACGGTTGACGGTAAGGACGTGGCGAAGCCCCAGGTGATCGCCCGAGGGCCGGTTGCCGCCATTCTGCCGATTAAGCACCTGGGGACCAACGGGGGCGGGTTCTTCGGCGCTAACTCGGCCCACCCGTTTGAAAACCCGTCGGCCTGGACCAACGTGTTGGAGTGCATCAGTATCCTGATTTTCCCGTTCTCTTTCGTGGTGATGTTCGGGCGCATGCTGAACCAACCCCGTCATGCCGCAGTGATCTATTCCGTGATGATGTCGATGTTCGTGACCATGATCGTGTGGGCAGTGGTTCAGGACACGGGGAAGCCGAACCCGGCCCTCACGGCGCACCCCGCCTACACCGTGAAGGTAGCTGGCCAGCCGGAGAAGGAAGTGTCGGCGCTCGGCGCGTTACCTGTAGACCAAGACGGGTTTGGCAACCTGGAGGGTAAGGAACTGCGGTTCGGGCCGTCCGCCGGACCCACGTTCTCGGCCATTACCACGGCCGTCACCTGCGGGTCGGTGAACTGTATGCACGACTCACTCAACCCACTGGCCGGGATCACCCCGCTCGTCGGGATGCAGTTGAACTGCGTGTTCGGCGGCAAGGGCGTTGGCTTGGTGAACATGATGATCTACCTCATCGTCGGCGTGTTCCTCGCCGGGCTGATGGTCGGGCGGACCCCGGAGTACCTCGGTAAGAAGATCGAGGCCAGGGAGATGAAGCTGGCCATGCTCGCGTTGCTCATCCACCCAATTTTAATCCTGGGTCCGACCGGGTTGTTCGCGGCCCTGGACTGGGGGAAGACGGCGACCAACAACCCCGGCCCGCACGGGTTCAGCGAGATTCTGTACGAATTCAGTTCAGCGTCCGCGAACAACGGGTCTGGGTTTGAAGGGCTGGGCGACACCCAGGGGTTCAACGACCCGAAGAAAAACCTCTCGGCTCCTGCTACCTACGCGGTGCAATGGGACATCGCCACAGGGTTAGTAATGATGTTCGGCCGGTTCGTCCCTATTATCGCCCCACTCGCCATCGCAGCCAGTCTGGCGCGGAAGAAGAGAACCCCGTTCACATCAGGGACGATGCGGACTGATACCGTCACGTTCGGATTTGTCTTGCTCGGGACGGTGGTATTGATTGGGGCACTCTTATTTATTCCCGCTCTGGCTTTAGGCCCAGTCGCCGAGCATTACGGCCCGATGCCGTTTGGTCGTTAACGATGCTTGCCCCGGCCGCTGCGTGTCCTCCACGGCCGGGTGGAACTGATTGCCATTACCCTGAACTCTGCGTGGAACGAACGTATTATGGCCGCCATCCTGTCAATACCTCCAAGAGTGAACGCCACCGAGCTGAAGTCGGCGAGGCGAATTAGCCGTCGGCAAGGTCTCTTCGCCCCGGCCTTGCTTAAGACGGCTCTGATCCGGGCAGTCGTCATGCTCCGGCCCGACATCCTGTGGAAAAATCCCGTGATGTTTGTGGTCGAGATCGGAACCCTGCTGTCGATGGTCTACACCGTCTACAAGCTGGTGGACCCGAGTTCGACCTATGCTTCCTTCGGATACCTAGTCGCACTCGACGTGTGGCTACTCCTAACGGTCCTGTTCGCCAATTTCGCCGAGGCTCTCGCCGAGGCTCGTGGAAAGGCTCAGGCCGACGCCCTACGAAAAACACGCCAGGACACGCCGACCTTCCGGCTGACCCATGCCACAAGCGATTTTAGCGCGGCACTAACCGCCCCGGCATCGGCGTTCGAGGAAATTGTGTCCACCGACCTCCGGCAAGGGGATTTGGTACTCGTCGAGGTAGGTCAGATTATTCCGGCCGACGGCGAGATCGTGGCCGGGGTGGCCAGTGTGGACGAATCGGCCATCACGGGCGAGTCGGCGCCGGTCGTCCGGGAGGCCGGCGGAGACCGGAGCGGCGTGACCGGCGGTACTCGTGTCTTATCCGATCGGATCGTGGTCCAGGTCACTGCGGCTGCCGGAAAATCGTTTTTGGACCGGATGATCGCGCTGGTGGAGGGCGCCGCGCGGCAGCGCACCCCGAACGAGATCGCCTTGTCTCTGGTGCTCTCCGCATTCACCCTGATCTTCTTAATCGTCGTCGCCTCTCTTTGGCCGATGGCCTCGAACGCCGAGGCGTACATGGGCGACTACCTCGGTGTGAAAGACCTTAAGAGCCTGGGCACGGACATCCCGACCCTGGTGGCGCTGCTCGTCTGCTTGATCCCGACGACCATCGGCGCCTTGCTGGCGGCGATCGGGATCGCCGGGATGGACCGGGCATTGGGCGCGAACTTGATCGCCAAGAGTGGCAAGGCCGTCGAGGTGGCAGGGGACATTGACACCCTACTACTAGACAAGACCGGCACGATCACGATCGGCAACCGGAAGGCCACGAAATTCTTGCCCCTCTCAGACCTCGCGGCAACTGAAGTCGGGCTGCTCGCTGCGTTATCCAGCGCGGCCGACGAAACGCCTGAGGGAAAGAGTATCATCGAGCTATACCGGCGGACGCCTGGAGTGAACCCGGCCGCCGCAGCCGCACCAGCCGGGTCTCGATTCATTGCGTTTACCGCCCAGACCCGGATGAGCGGCGTCGATCTACCAGACGGACGCCGCATTCGCAAAGGTGCTACCGACGCGGTCCTCAAACACGTCCAGGCAATGGGCGGCACCGCACCTGCACTCCTACAAGAGCAAGTGAACACCTACGCCGCACAGGGTGCCACGCCGCTCTTAATCGCCGAAGACAAAAAAATTATCGGCCTAGTTGTGCTGGAGGACATCCTGAAGCCGGGCATCAAAGAGCGGTTCGACCGGCTCCGCAAGATGGGCATCCGCACCGTCATGGTGACGGGGGACAACCCGCTGACTGCCAAGAGTATTGCGGAACAAGCCGGCGTAGACGATTACATCGCCGAGGCAACGCCCGAGGCGAAACTCGCGTACATCCGCAAGGAGCAACAGGGCGGGCGGCTCGTGGCGATGATGGGGGACGGAACGAACGACGCCCCAGCGCTGGCCCAGGCCGACCTGGGGGTCGCAATGAACAGCGGCACCCAGGCCGCAAAAGAAGCCGGGAACATGGTCGATCTGGACAGCGACCCGACGAAGCTCATCGAAGTCGTGGAGATTGGCAAGCAGCTACTGATGACCCGCGGGGCGCTCACGACCTTCTCGATTGCTAACGACTTGGCCAAGTATTTCGCCATCGTGCCCGCGCTGTTCGCCGGGACACTGCCCTGGCTCAAGGCCATCGACTTCATGAACCTCGCGTCGCCGACATCCGCCATCCTATCGGCAGTGATATTCAACGCCCTCATCATCCCCTGCCTGATCCCCATCGCGCTCAAAGGCGTCAAATACCGCCCCGTTGGGGCGGATGCGCTACTCCGACGGAACTTGTTGATCTGGGGACTCGGCGGGGTGATCCTTCCGTTCATCGGGATCAAGCTGATTGACATGGTACTGTCGCTGATTCCAGGCGTGGTTTAATGACAACCCCGGTCTACCATGTAGACCAAACTTCAGGAGACATGGACCATGAATCATTTGCGCGGGAACTTGCTTTTACTAATTTTCACCGTCGTCATCTGCTGCGTGCTTTACCCGGTGACGCTGTACGGGATCGGTCAGAGTGTGTTCCCGACTACCTCGGGCAGCCTAGTAGACGTGAAGGGCAATAGCAGTCAGGACGAGGCACGAGGGTCGAGATTGATCGCCCAGCCGTTCACATCCGACGAGTACTTCTGGCCTCGGCCGTCGGCGGCGTCTTACAACGCGACCGCGTCGGGAGGTAGCAACTGGGGGGCGAACAATCCGAAACTACGCGACCGCGTGGCCCAGCAGCTGGGACCGATCGTCGTGTACAAAAAAGGGAGCCGGTCAATTCAGAGTGGGTCGGCGGCGAGGAGTCCGCGGCAAGACATGGAAGTCTGGTTCGCGGCTATCCCCGATCGCGTTGCCACCTGGGCCGCCGATTCGTCAGTGGCTCCCGCAAACTGGGCGAAGACGGACCTCGCCAACGACAAGTATGGCCTCCAAGGCGAGTACGTCCTTCAATGGGCGAAGGACCACCCGGAGGTGACGGCGGAATGGACGAAGGCGAACCCGAACAAGGCCGGCGAGCCCAAGCCCGAAGACCTGGCCGGCGCCTTTTTCGCTAGCTTCGCCAAGGTTCATCCTGCGAAGTGGCCCGGTGTTGTCGATGTCAAGCAACCTGGCGGAAAGACCGTGAAGCAAATCGGGCCGGTCTCTTCGGATTCAGGCATTCATGCCAACTTCTTCGACCTGTGGCTGAGTGATCCGGCGAACCGCGAGAAGGTCGCCGACTTGGAGCCGGTGGTCGCCGACATGGTGACGACCTCGGGATCCGGTCTGGATCCGCACGTCTCTCTCCGCAATGCCCTGTCGGTCTACCAGCTCGGCCGAGTAGTAGGCAAGCGTGCGCCGTCTCCGGCTGAGTTCGACAAAGTGAAGCAAGGAATTGCTGACCTGGCGCGGGCGAGGTCTTTTACTCCCCTCTCGGGGTTGGTCGGGGAACCGCTCGTGAACGTGCTGGAGTTAAACATCGAACTGGACAAGCGCTTCCCGGTGCCGCCGACTGTCACCCCGTAACGGAAGCAACCTCCTTGGATCGCACGGAGCTAGCCCGTCGGTACCGACGCCCCAAGCCGCCCGTCCGCGATCACCAAACCAACCGAGGACTTCGACGCCGGACGCTGAGGCCCAAACCGCTGCCACGATCTTGTGCGACACCTGGGTTGCTCTCGTATGTGATCGTGTCCAAGTTCATCGACCATTTGCCACTGCATCGCCAGTGTGAAGCAGTCGTTCACGATTCCGATTGATGACACCCTATTGGTTGCAGGATGCACGTCCTCACCAGGTATCCTGGCGGAAAAAGCGTGAGCGTCACATTTGTGGGAGGAATTTTGGATCCAAAATTCCTCCCACCAATGTGACGCTCACGCTCCTAGGGCGTACCGGCGATCGGGGTTGCCGTTACTCCACCCGTAGGTTCCGAATCTCGTACTGGGACTTGACGGTGCCCAGGACTTTGTTGATTCGGCGGAAGACGAATTGGGACTTCTGGGCGCCGGTTACGGACTGGGTTTGCTTGTTCGTCTTGGCGATGATCGAGTCGGAACCCATGAACACTGTGTCCGGGAAAGCTACGATAATCGCTTCGATCGCTTTGTTTAACTCGTCCACAATTTCGCTTGCAACCCCGGTAATCCCTCCCCCGGTTGCCGTGACCGCTGTTTGGGCGATTTCCACCATCACGGACAACAGAGCCGTGACCAATTGGATGGTTCGGGGTTTGTCCGCACTGTCGTCATCGAACAGCGCGGCTTGCACGAAGGCATCCGCCGTTAACGGGCTGTTCACGCCGCCACTGGGGAAGATGAGATTGTCGGCAGCACGGAACGGCTGCGTGTCCCCCTTCCGGAAGCCGACATAGACACCCGTGGTTTTGTCCACCGACACCGCGCCCGTCGTGACGACGTAAGAAGCGAACACTTCGTCCGAACCCGTCAGATCCTGTTTGGCGGTGCAGTGAATATCGAGGGCACGGATGCGGGCGATCGTCTTGGGCTGAACCTCAGCCTTTTCCCGTTGCACAAACTTACCGCCCTTTTTCTTCAGCGCCGTTACGACCTTCTCCTTCGTCAATGGCGTGCTGGTATCAATCGGTTGCCCGCCGATCGCAGCGGTCCGGATCGCCAGGGGAATTTTGTCCCAATTTTTTTCGTAGTCCGTTAACGAGGAACCAGGGACCGTCTTGAGCTTAGCGAACGTTCGGGCCTCCAGTTCGGAACCGGCTTTGCCGCCCGTTTGTTTGAACCGCTTGACTTGCTGAACAACTAACGCAGCGAGTGGCGATCCGCCCACGTCCGAGACGTTGGCTTTCAGGTCATCAAACTTGCTCTGATCGACGAGTTTTTTCTGATCGACGAGATTCCCCTTGTTGTCAAACTTGGCCTGATCGACGAGCTTCTTCTGATCGACTGCCGGACCGAACCGTCGATCTTGCTTACCTTGGGGTAGGTTTTTCGGGTCGTTGACGGGTTGACCACGGGTACCTGTCTGCGAGGCAACCTTCGCACCGATGCCATTGACGTTGCCTTTGCCCTGTTGCAGCGTACCAATTTTCCCTTGCTTGCGGTCGTTGGCGGCGCCGACGATTGTTTCCTTCTCGTCGATGATCCAACCGGAGACGATGTCGCTGGTCTCGTTCTTGTCTTCAGCTCGATACAACCCGGCTAGTGTTGTTTCCGTGTTGGCCTTGGGCGCTGTGAACGGGAGCTTGGTCCCGTCCTTCGTCGTGACGGTGCCGGTGACGGTGTCGTCGGCCACCGTTGCTTCGATCTTCGATCCGTCTGGTGCCGCGCCGGACAACTTGCCCGCCGCAACTTTCCCCTTCATCCAGCGTGAACATTTCTTGTTGAAGGCGTCGTTGCCACCGCAGACGTAGGCGACGAAGTCGCTTGCCGAGGCCACGACACCAACTTTACCGCCGTCCACGGCACCGATGTACGTGAACGATTGCGACTCCGCAACCGCTCCCGGTGGGTCTTGGGCATTGATGTCCACGTGTGTAGACAGAATGCCCAATCCACCCATCAACAGCACGGCGGCACACAGCCGACCGTACTTTCGATGCCGAATTTTCAAATTCCACATTGTTCGCTTCCTCCGAAAAATAGCAGACCACATTGATCCGCTTACCCCTCCATGCGAAATCGGGGTCTGAAGCGTGTCAGGAATGTTTCAGAAATCGCTTGCTGTGAAAAAGGAGCAGCGTACCATTGCGGCATGGCAGACGAGACCACACCTGAGTTAGCGAAGTCGGCGGCGGAACTTCTGCCGACGGTGTATGACGAACTGCGCCGGATGGCTGCCGCTCAAATGGCCCGCGAAAAGCCTGGACAAACGCTCAATCCCACTGCCCTGGTCCACGAAGCATACCAACGCCTGATCGGGCCGCAAGACGCTGAAAAATGGGCGAACAAACGGCATTTTCTGGCAGCGGCTGCCGAAGCGATGCGGCGAATACTTGTCGAAAACGCTCGCCGCAAGAAGAGCATCAAACGGGGTGGCGGCGCGGTCCGGCATGACATCCTGGACACCCCCGTGGCCACCGCCGAAATGGACGACACGCTACTCGACCTCCACGAGGCGCTCGACGAACTTGCGGCGAAGGATGCCGACAAGGCCGAGTTGGTCAAGCTGCGGTACTTCACCGGCTTGACCATCGAACAGACCGCCGAGGTCATGGGAATTTCGGTTTCATCTGCGAATCGCCAGTGGGTCTTTGCGCGTGCCTGGCTTTATGACCGTATTTCCGAAAAAAGCTGACACGATCGACCACCCCTTTTCGCATGTAGTAGTGGAGGTGCCTTCAAATGCGGGAAGAACAACTATTCTTGGAGGTGGTTGAACTCCCCTTCGAGTCGCGCGCTGAGTATTTGGCCAGCGCCTGTGGGGATGACGATACACTGCGGGTACGGGTCGAATCACTACTGCGCGCCAACGATCGTGCCGACGGGTTCCTTGAACCTCTTGTCCCACCTCCGTCAACTGTCATCTCAAAGAATAATCATCTACTCGCAACAACTAATGACTTCATACATGACCTTTCCGCATCAAATGAAGACTTCGCTGGCCGTTGTATTGGTCGGTATCGCCTCACGGGTGTGCTCGGCGAAGGGGGCATGGGGACAGTTTACGCCGCCGATCAGTTTGAACCCGTTCACCGTGCGGTTGCGGTCAAGGTGATTCGCCCCGGAATGGATTCGGCGTCGATCCTCAACCGCTTTGAAGCGGAACGGCAAGCGCTCGCGTTGATGGATCATCCGAACATCGCTCACATTCTGGACGGCGGCGTGACCGACGAACGCCGACCGTACTTCGTGATGGAACGGGTTATCGGGCGGCCGTTAACGGAGTATTGCGACACGCACCGGCTTTCGACGGCGGCGCGTCTGGAACTCTTCGAAACCGTCTGCGCGGCGGTTCAACACGCCCACCAGAAGGGGATCATCCACCGCGACTTGAAGCCGTCGAACATCCTCGTCGAAACCCGTGACGGCAAGCCATGCCCCAAGGTCATCGACTTCGGGATTGCCAAAGCCCTACGCGGATCACTCACGGATCATTCGATCCACACCGAAGCCGGCTTCGTCATCGGCACGCGCGAATACATGTCCCCCGAGATGGCCGACCCTTCTTCGGCGGACATTGATACCCGCAGCGACGTGTACTCGTTGGGCGTGATTCTGTACGAACTCCTCACCGGACGCACGCCTTTTGAACCGGCCCGACTGCGCCAAACGTCGATGCTCGAATGCCTCCGCATCATCCGGGAAGAAGAACCGCCCGCACCGAGTTCGCGTCTGAAGAACGCCGAGACGTTGGTGGACATCGCTGAACGGCGCGACACCGAACCGGAACGCCTGATCCGCCAAGTGCGTGGCGAGTTGGATTGGATCGTCACCAAGGCATTGGAGAAGGATCGTACCCGCCGTTACGAAAGCCCTTCGGCACTGGCCGAAGACCTCCGCCGCCATCTCGCCAACGAACCGATCCTCGCCGGTCCGGTCACGCGAATGTACCGGCTTCGCAAGTTCGTCCGTCGCAACCGCCCGATGGTCATCGCGGGGGGTATGGTGCTGGGCGCACTAGTGACCGGCGCCACGGCCGCGACGGTTGGGTTGGTCGAAGCGGTGGCCGCCCGCAAACTCTCAGACCAACGCTTCGAGGACTTGCGGATCGAAAAAGCGAAAGTTGAAGTCGCCAAAACGGATGCTGAAAACGCCGAAACCCGCGCACTCCGCGACCGCGACCTCGCGGTGGGCGCCGAAGCCGACTCGAACGCTTTCAACACGTTCGTCATCGACTCCATTTTGACGGCGTCTCTCCCTGAGAAAGAACGCGAAGGCCTCGGTAAGTCGATCACGCTTGCGGATGCGATAGCGAAAGCCGAACCGAACCTAGAGGCCGCGTTCGTCAACCGGCCCGTCGCGGAAGCCCGCGCGAGGCGCACTATCGCCCGAACGTGGAACAAACTCGGTCGTTACCCAGAAGCGGAGGTGCAGTACCTTCGTGCCATCGAACTTCAACAACAACACTTGGGCGCCGATGCACCCGATACGCTGGACACGTTGATCGGCCGGCTACTGCTGTTACTCGAGATGAGCCGGTATGCCGAAGCGCGGCAACTCGGGGAAGAACTGGTGCCGCGAGTGATTGCGGTCTTCGGGCCAGACCATGAAGGTTCGCTCCAAACGCGGATTCACCTGTCGCAGGTCTACCTGGCACTCGGGGACATGGCCAAGGCACTGCCGATGGTCCGCGAACTGAACGAGCACTGCACCCGCGTCCTTGGTCCGGAACATTCCAAGACGCTGTCAACCCTGAACAGCTTAGGGATGGGACTAGCAAGTACGAAGCGCTGGATCGAGGCGCAGGCCGTGTTTGAAAATCTTGTCCGTCTCCGGAAGGTGGTATCCGGCCCGGATCACCCACTAACCATCACTGCAATGTCGAACCTGGGCCACAGCCTGCACAGCAACGGTCAACGCGCTGCGGCCCTTGCCATCTACTTAGATGCCAAGGGCCGGGCAATCACTGTGCTGGGCGACAAGCACAAAACAACACTGACAGTGTGTGATAATCTCTCGATACTTTACCTGGAACTTGGACGGAAACAGGATGCTTTGGACCTTTGTGAATGGACTTTGGAACGGCAACGAAACGTCCTTGGGAATAGCCACAAGAGTACCTTGAGTTCGCTCTCGAACTTGGCACGGATCTACAAGGCCAACGAACGGTACACCGATGCGATTCCACTGCAACGGGAAGTGCTTGAAGGGAACAAAACAAAATACCCGAAGGGCCACCGTGCGATCCTGGCGGCATTGTACAACTTGGGCCACACTTACCACTTGGCGGGTCGTCCTGTTGATGCCCTGCCTCTGTTGGAAGAGGCCACCGCGCAATACAAGGCCACAGTCGGGATGACCGACCCCGTTGCGGCCACTACGGCGGTGCTACTGGGTCGTACCTACATCACGCTAAAACGGGACAACGACGCCGAACCGTGGCTCCGCGCCGCGTTACCCTACTTCGACACGCCTGCCAAACTGCGGTCGTTCGACGGGGTCGCATTAGTACGATCCCTGACAGCCATACTGATGCGAAACGACAATCCCGCCGAAGCGGAACCGCTCTTGCGTGACGCCCTTCAAGCGGTCGGGCAAACGAACGCCACCTTCAATACGGTCCTCCGTTCCGATCTCGGATGGTGTCTGACGGCTCTTGGCCGGTTCGAGGAAGCGGAACCGCATCTGCTGGCAGCTGCGACGGGATTGAAACCTGGCCCGGTTGAAGTCAACTGCGTGCTCGACGCCAACAGTAAGCGACTCGCCGAACTCTACGAGAAGTGGGACATGCCACAGAAAGCCGCTGAATGGCGGGCGAAAGCAAAGCTAGGAAAGCAGGACGTGAAGTAATAGTTTCCGCCATTCATCAGTAACCCTTCCTTGCGGACACGGTGACCACTTTTCCAAGTGAATCCGCTGTCAGCGAGCGTGGACTTCCGCAAGCACCCGGAACTTTACCGCGTCGGCAAGGGCGAGCAAGGCGTGCTACTGGTTGAGCCGGACAAAAGCGAGATTCTACCGCACTGGCGGTTTAAGACCGTTGCCATAGCGTACGAGTCATCGGCCACGATTTACAAGATGTTCCTTGCGTACCTCACGACCGACGATTTTCCCGGCGGCGCCATGGCCCGCAAGTTCCTGCAGATGGGGTGGACGCGGGCCAGGCGCTACGTCAACCACAAGGGCGGACGCAAGTACGACAAGAAGTCCGGCGAAGAGTTGCCAAGAACTGAGAACGTTGCGAAGGCGAAAGCGGCGGCGATTTTCTACGAGCGCTACGTCACGGCCCGCCAACACCCCGATTA
Organism: Fimbriiglobus sp.; assembly: GCA_031368205.1. GTDB lineage: Bacteria > Planctomycetota > Planctomycetia > Gemmatales > Gemmataceae > Fimbriiglobus. The sequence continues at coordinate 18,409 of JANLRE010000050.1, forward strand.
CGTCCGCCTGAAAAAAAAGCACCTCGAACAGTACGAAGTGAAGTGAGTTGCCGACAACTCCGTCGCCCGCTTCGCGGGGTCAGGTCGCCCTCACCGTCGCCAAGATTTCCTGCACCTTGCCGAAGTCGGCGGGCTTGACCAAGTGGTGATCGAACCCCGCGTCTCGGGACCGCTCACGATCTGTTTCCTGGCTGTAGCCGGTTAGCGCGACCAACACGGTGGTCTGGTGTGCGGGCTGCTGACGGATCCGCTTGGCCACCTGGAAGCCGTCGAGTTCCGGCAAGCCGATGTCGAGCAGGACGACATCCGGGTGATACTCGATGGCAGCTTCCACGCCGGTCGGGCCGGTGTGGGCCGTCCATACGTCGTGCCCGAACACGCGCAACAACAGCGCCAGACTTTCAGCGGCATCCACGTTGTCGTCCACCACCAGCACGCGCAAAGCCGACGTACCCGGCACGGTTGATTGGGTCGGAGTCGGTGGCAGGTGTTGTATATCGGGAACAGCTACCGGGAGCCGCACGACGAACTCGCTTCCGCGCCCCAACGTGCTGGTGACTTCCACCCGCCCCCCGTGCAATTCCACCAGACGTTGCACCAGCGCCAGCCCGATGCCTAGCCCGCCCTGCGCGCGGTCCAGTGACCGTTCCGCCTGGGTAAACAGGTCGAAGACGCGCGGTAGAAGTTCGGGGGCGATCCCGACGCCCGTGTCCCGCACCCGGAGCACCGCCTCCGCGCCGTCCTGTTCGACGGTCAGCCGAATCCGTCCGCCTTCCTCGGTGTACTTGGCGGCGTTGGTCAGCAGGTTCACCACCACTTGTTCCAGCCGACCCGCGTCGGCGTACAGCCAGATCGGTTCGTCCGGCACGTTCACCGAGAAGTCGTGGCGGCGCTGGTCCATCGTCGGCGAGGCCGTCTCCACCGCCCGTTCCACGATCCCGCCCACGGCGACCCGCTCCAGGCGGAGGTGGACCCGGCCCGTGGTAATGCGGGACACTTCCATCAGGTCGTCGATCAGGCGGGTCAGTTGCGCCACTTGCCGCTCGATCATGGTGCGGGCTTGCCGTTGGACCGGACCCTCGCCGGTCTGGAGCCGCAGGAGTTGCACGGCGTTCGTGATCGGCGCGAGCGGGTTGCGGAGTTCGTGGCTCAGCATCGCCAAGAACTCGTCCTTGCGGCGGTGCAGGTCGGCCAGCGTCGCCGTCTGCTCCTGCATCTGTTTTTCCAACAGGCTGCGCTCGGTGATGTCGTAAAAATAGCAGACGACCCCGAACTGCCCGTCGGGGAGGGTGATGCGCTCGATCTTCCAGTCGTACGACTCGACATGCGCGTCGTCTCGGCGCGCTTCGCTGAAGTTCGGCATGGCGAACGGCTCGCCGGTATCCAGCGTGTGGCGGAAGCGACCGATCGCCAACCGGACGAACTCTTCGGGCCAGAGTATCGTCATGATCTCTTCGAAGTCGCGGCCGATCAGCGGGTGAATGTTGCGGAAGACGTTCTGCGAAGCGGCACTGACTTGCACCATGCGAAACTGCGCGTCAACGATGTACAGGCCGAACGGCGCGTTCTCGATCAAGTTGTAGAACGTGTCGTGATTCTGCTGCAACTGCACTTCGGCCCGCTTGCGTTCGGTGATGTCGCGGATGGCGGCCGTGACGAGGATGCCCGCTTCGGTTTCCAAGGGACTCAAACTGATTTCGACTGGGAACTCGGTTCCATCTTTGCGTGCGGCCCGCAGTTCCCGACCGCCCCCCATCGGCCGCAGCTTGGGTTCCCCGAAAAACCCCTGGCGATGGCCGGGGTGACGGTCGTGGAACCGCGGCGGGATGAGAACCTCGACCGGCATCCCGACGAGTTCGCCTCGGGCGTAGCCGAACAGTTTTTCCGTCTGGGCGTTAATCAGCGCAATCCGTCCTTCGCCGTCGATGATCACCATCGCGTCCGGCGCGGATTCCAGCAGGCCACGAAACTTTTGTTCCGCCCGCTTGCGCTCGGTGATGTCGAGGTTGGTGGCGAAGGTTTTCAGCGGCTCGCCGTTCGGATCGAACTCGACGAACCACTCGCTCTCGATGTGGCGCTCGATCCGATCGTCGCCGAGAACGCGGTACTCGATCTTGCCGACGCGATGGCCGTCGGTGAAATCCCGCAGCGCGGCCTCGACACTCGGGCGGTCGTGCGGCACGACGTGGTCGAGCAATCGCCGAGTGCCCACGGTAACGTCGGTTTCTTGCTCCGGCGGTGGGGCGTAGCCCATGACCGCCGCGAAGTTCTCCGCCGTCCGTGCGACGCCACTCGCGAGGTCCACTTCGACGTAAGTCAACCCGGCCGCATTCGCCGCGTGGCGCAGGCGCGACTGGCTCGCGCGCAGGGCGTCTTCCGACCGCGTCCGTTCGGTGATGTCGTAGAAGCAGCTCATCGCGCCGGTGATTTCGCCCCGGTCGTTCTTCAGCGGGACGATGTTGGCGATCACGGTGACCCGCGAACCATCGGGCCGCTCGATGACGACCTCCGCGTCGTGTACCGCCGGGAGCTTGCCACCGAGCACGTCGGCGACGGGGGAGCGGTCGTGCGGCATCGACGATCCGTCGGGAAGGTACAACTTGTACGAGCCGCAGAAGCGCTCGTCGGGGTTTCCCTTCTCCGGTTCGCGGCCCCACAAGGCCACGGCGCTCGCGTTGTATTCTTGGATCCGGCCCACGGCGTCGCAGGAATAGGCCGCAATCGGCCCTTGATCGAACAGGGCGCGGAAGCGGGCTTCGCTCGCAACGAGCGCCGCTTCGGCCTTTTCCGCTTTCTCGGTCAGTTCGTGCTGGCGAACCGAGGAGACCAACAGAGCTTCGTTCACCTCGCGCATTCTCTGGGCGTCACACGACTGGTCGTCGAGCGAGGCCTGGCGTTCCCGCTCGACGAGTTTCGAGAACGCAAGGACGGCCTGGGCGAGCGATTGGTCGATCGATTCGTTGAAGCGGACGAGGTCCGCGAGGTCGCTCAGTTCGGGAGCCGGATGGCTTTCGCCCCAAAGCCGGACGACGCTACCCCGCAGCGCCCGGTACTCCGCGATGACCGCGGGCAGGTTAAACCCGGAGCCGTACCTGCCGGATCCGTGCCTCGACGACACCCGATCCACTCTCGACTGGTGCGCCGAGTCGTCGCCCTGACCTTTCGACTTGTCGGACTGCTCCGCGGAGGTTTGATCGGACTTCATATCCGTCACCGCTGCCCGGAGCATGCCCTCGGCGTCGTCGCGGAGAGCGACCTGGTCCGTCGCCCCTGTCCCGTCGGGCCAAATGCCGCGCGCGAAGACTTCCCAATCCGCAAGAATCGGTTCGAGGTGTGCCAAAATGAAATCCGCAAGACGCATGAGTCGTTCCCAGGTGCATTGTCAGGGCTGGGCGATGCCCATGGATAGGAAGCATCGGAGGAACTGGAGAATGCAAGACAGGCAGGTCGAGTCCCGCAGTTGCCGCTCGTAGTCGCGCTCGCCGTTGGTCTGGGAGGCGTGCTATTCATTGGGCTCTCCGTCGGCCTCGCTGCTTTGCGGCGGCGTGCCCTGGGTCTGTTCCAACCAGGGGCCGGGGATGCCGCTGGTCAGGGCGCGGTAGCCGCGCATCGGCTCGCCGATCGCCAAGCCCTTGGCGGTGAC
>JANLRE010000055.1:0-10252 GCA_031368205.1 Fimbriiglobus sp.
CTGGGTGGGCGTCACGAAAGTTGGTGGAAAATTTGTACACCGTGTTAGCAGATTGGGTTTTCAACCCCAACGGGGTTGTTCCCTTAGCCCAGGGTTTGAGGAGGCTTTGCGACGATTACCCTGGGAGGCTTCCACACCCAAGAGGCTTCCACACCCAGGAAGTCTGTTGGTAATGGGTGCGGGTTCCCAGGGTAACGGACCTGCGGTCCGCAACCCTGGGCTAAGGGAACAACCCCGTTGGGGTAGAAATCGAAGATCAATAGACAAAATTCCACCAACAAATGTGACGCTCACCCAGCTTGGAACGTGAATTTTCTGTTGCATCACCCCTGCCACGTCGGCTATGATTGCCAGTCCTACCCCAACTGACAGTTCGTTTGGCCTGATTGGAAACGTGCCATGCCGTTACTCGCGTCCCTTGTTCGTCGGGATTTCCTGAAGTTGACCGCCGGTGCCGGGGTGGGGCTTGGCTTTCCTGGCCTTCAGCCGAAACGATCCAACGCCGCGGAACGACGCGACGGGGGCGGCAAAACCAAGTCCGTGATTTTGGTGAACTTGACGGGCGGCATGAGCCACGTGGATTGCCTCGACATGAAACCGGACGCGCCCGCCGAGATTCGGGGCGAGTTCAAGCCGGTGTCAACGACTGTGCCGGGGATTCAAATCTGTGAACATTTGCCACAACTCGCATCACGCATGAAACGGTGGGCACTGGTGCGGTCCCTGTCGCACCGGGAAAACGGCCACCTGCCCGGCACGCACCGCTTGCTGACCGGCTCGACAATGCCGAACCAACGCGGCACCGACCTCGACAATGTACTGTCGCGCCGCGACTGGCCGTGCTACGCCGCCGGGCTGAACTACCTGCGACCACGGCACGACGGCATTCCCAACGGCGTCACGTTGCCACACCACTTGATCGAAGGACCGCTGACGTGGCCCGGCCAACACGCCGGGTTTTTGGGCGCGTCCCACGACCCGATGTTCGTGGCCCAAGACCCGAACTCGCCGACCTTCCGCATGGATGCGTACAGCCTGCCCGCCGGCAGCGACCAACCGCGCGTCGATGATCGACGAAGCCTGCTCGAACAAATCGAATCGGGCGGGTTTGGCGACGCGACGTTCCGGGACCACCAACGCCATGCTTTTGAACTGCTGGCATCCGGGCGAGTCGCCGGGGCGTTTCGCCTGGACCGTGAACCCGTGAAAGTCCGAGACCGTTACGGCCGCAACCAGTTCGGCCAGTCGTTGCTACTCGCGCGCCGTTTGACGCAAGCCGGGGTGCCGATCGTGCAAGCGAACATGGGCATCGTGCAAACGTGGGATACCCACACCGACAACTGGGGCAAGCTGAAAAACCGCCTGTTGCCGTGGCTCGATCAGGCGATTTGTGCGTTAACCGACGAACTCGAAAGCGAAGGGTTGCTCGACCAAACCTTCGTGGCGGTCCTCGGCGAATTCGGACGCACGCCCAAAATCTCCACGCTACCAGGGCAAACCATCGGCGGCCGCGACCACTGGGCGAGCGTCTATTCCGGACTGTTTACGGGCGGCGGCGTGGTCGGCGGGCGGGTCATTGGCAAGTCGGACCGCATCGGCGGCCACCCGGTCACGCAATCGTACACCCCCTTCGACGTGGGCGCCACGATCTACCAAGCCCTCGGCATCGAACCCGGCAGCGAAATCCGCGACACCCAAAACCGCCCCTCCCAAATCAACACCGGCACCCCAATGGACATCCTGTTCCAGAATCGGTGAAGACGTGTGCAGGAGCTTCTCAGGAATAGTCGAAGTCGTCGGGGATTTCAATCAACCCTTTCGCGCTGCCGGGATGGGGGAAACCGGGCCAACCAGCGAAAACCAGCAAGGTTTTGGGCGATTTTTGGGCTTATGGGACAGTCTCTGAGTCAGAGTTGGCTCGGAACGGACCATTTGCCGCCGACACGGAGCAACCGCAGTCCGTTGAAGATGACCAGCAACGACGCCCCGGTGTCGGCGGCAATCGCGGCCCACAGCGACGAGTATCCGGCAAACGTGAGGATCACGAACACCAGCTTCACCGCCAGTGAAAACGCGACGTTCTGGCGAATCACCGCCAGCGTCCGCCGACTGTGGCGGATGAGCCACGGGAGCTTGCCCAGGTCGTCGGACATGAGGGCCACATCCGCCGTCTCGATGGCCGCGTCCGTCCCGGCGGCACCCATTGCGATACCCAGGCTCGCCCGAGCCAGGGCCGGGGCGTCGTTCACCCCGTCGCCGACCATCGCCACGCTGCCGAACTCGGCGACCAGTGCCTCGACCGCCGCGACCTTCTCCTCGGGCAGCAGCCCGGCCCGCACGTCGTCCACCCCGGCGTCCTTGCCGACGGCTCTTGCCGTGGCCTCGTTGTCGCCGGTCAGCATGACGACGCGGACCACGCCGAGTTCCTTCAGTTCGCGGATGGCGTCCTTCGCCGCCGGGCGGACGGCGTCGGCCAGGGCGATTAGGCCGCAGACGTGCGTCTCGTTGCCGACCACGACGACCGACCGGCCCGCCCCGGCCATCGCGGCGACCCGCCCACGCACGTCGTCCGTTTCCTGTCCCCGCTCCGTCAGGTAACGGGGCGACCCCACCCAGAACTCCCGGCCCTGCCACCGCCCCACGGCACCTTTACCTGGAACGGCCCGCAGGTCTTCGGCGGTCGTGACCACGATCCCTTTCGCCTGGGCGTATTCGATGACGGCTCGGGCCAGCGGGTGTTCACTCCGGGCTTCCAGCCCGGCGGCCCGTGCCAGCAATTCGGCCTCGTCGTGGCCGTTGAGCGGCACCACCTCCACCACCACCGGCCTGCCCTCGGTCAGCGTCCCCGTCTTGTCCACGGCGACAGCCTTCAGCGTGGCCGGCAGTTCGATGAACATCCCACCTTTCACCAGCACCCCGTTGCGGGCGGCGGCGGTCAACGCGGCCACGATGCTCACCGGGGTAGAGATCACCAGCGCGCACGGGCAGGCGATGACCAGCAGCACCAACGCCCGGTACACCCACACCCACCACCCGCCGTCGAAGACGAGGGGCGGGACGAGGGCCACGACCACCGCCAGGGCCATGACCGCCGGCGTGTAGATTGCGGCGAACCGATCGACCCACCGCTCGGACGCCGCCCGCCGCGACTGCGACTCCCCGACCATGCGGATGATGCGGGCGAGGGTGGTGTCGTTCGCGGCCCGTGTGACCGCCACCTCCAGGGCGCCTTCGCCGTTGATGGTGCCAGCGAACACATCGTCGCCGGGCTGCTTCGGAGCCGGTACGCTCTCGCCAGTGATCGGTGCTTGGTTGACGTGGCCGCTCCCCTTAACGACCTTCCCGTCAAGCGGGAAGCGTTCGCCGGGCCTCACGACAATGACCGCCCCGACCACCACGTCCTTCACCGGCACGTCGCGTTCGACGCCCCCGTCCGCGACCACCCGCGCGGTCGGCGGGGCGAGGTCGAGCAGGGCCGTGACCGCGCGGCGGACCCGCCCGACGCTCCACGCCTCCAACTCCAGCGACAGGGCGAATAGGAAGGCCACCGTCGCGGCCTCGGCCCACTCGCCGATGACCACGGCCCCGACGACGGCCACGACCATGAGCAGGTTCATGTCGGGCCGCAGCCGCTTCAACGCGATCCACGCCTTCGGCAGCACCAGCCATACCCCGGCGAGCATGGCCAGCAGGTAGCACGCCTCTGCCGCGACACCCGGCTTCGCGGTCCACCCGCCGGCGACGTGGAAGGCGACCCCGATGAGAGCCGCCGCCCCGCTCGTCACGGTGAAGATGGTTCGCCCCCGCCTCGCCCAGAAGCCGAGTCCTTTCTCGCCGACCTCGTCTTGACCCCACGGTTCGGCCCGCATCCCGGTGCGGGCGACCGCCGCGACGACCTTCTCGGGTGCCACCTCATCGGGGCCGGCGTTCACGATCATCCTGGCGTTCAGGATGTCGAACGCAAGGCGGTCCTCGCCGCCCACCACAGGGCCGACATCCCGCTTCAGGACGGCCACCTCCTCGGCGCAGTCCAACCCCTGAATCTTGAACTCTTGCCTGGCTTTGGTCGGTGTCATCTTGGTTCCTCGCGCTACGGTATACCGGGCAAACGGCTCGGATAAGATGCCGGTGGGATGGGAGAATAGAATCGATTAGCCTCGACTACTATCGTCATTTGGCTAAGATTAAGAGACTGTCCCATAAGGGGGCGTTCGGCCCCTCAAACCAGCGAAAACCAGCAAGGTTTTGGGCGATTTTGGGGCTTATGGGACAGTCTCTCAGTGCGAAATAGCCTATTAATCCCGGCACATACTTTCGGCCCACGGCGTGGTCATGCGGGTTGTTGGGCTAACACTTGCATCGCTTGGGCACGCAGGTGGCTGAGAGATTTGCTGAGTTCCACGAGTGCTTCCAGTTCATCGCGTTCGGGGGGTGTCAGTTGGCCGTTTGTGTTGCGATCCATCAGCGATTGCAACCGGGCATCGGTTTTCGCGGGCAGTCGCCAGTCGGCGAACGACTGCACCAGTTCGCGCGGCGCTTCGAGCATAGCCGTCATGATGCTCCCCTCCATTTGAGGGCATATTGTAGTGTCCGGTCACTGCCCATCGCAACACAACGTCACGCAATGCTCGATCATACCACTCGTCGTCGCAAATTTTCACGAACCTCGTGAGAGAACGCACGCCGGTTGAAGTAGTAGTGGTGTGATCACGCCGGCGACCACCCCTTGAGTGCCTATTAGTCCCGTTCGACGGTGACCGAAATCCACACGCTGTGACGGCGTTCACCTGGACGGGGTGCCGGAGTCCTCACGTAACCACGGAGAGCACGACCCCATGACGCCCACCCCCGGACGCCTCCGCGCGGCCCTTTCGATCCTCGCCGCCGCGTTCGCCGTCGGCACGACGACCCCTGCCGCGCGCGAACAGGTCACCGGCGACCCGACACTTCTGACATGTTGGGACGCGGACCGCCTCGACTTGAGGCGAGTGGGAATCACCCCGAAACGAAAGCGACTCGCAACCGACGCAGCGCGAAAGCTCCTCCACTGGGCACACCCACGAGCCACGAGCAACTATCAGCCAGCCGATGTGTTGGCCAAGAGGGGACTATCCACAAGCCACGGATGAACACGATGCGCCGCACAGAAGGCAACACACCGTTTTTCGTGCGGCAGGTGGGGCCACTCCGTAACCGCCGTGGCTCGGATGATTCCCCACCTTTGAGTGTCGTAAATCCCAACACTTCAAGTTAGCAGACCTGATTTCACGAATTCCGGTTCCAACTTACGGCGCCCCTTGGCGCTGATACGCCCAGAACTGGGCAGCTTGCAATTGGGCCACGCTGGCTTTGTAGTCTTGGGCCGCTTGCAATTGGGCGGCGGCCAGTTGGTTGTATTGCAGTTGGGCAGCGGTCAACTGGTTGTACTGCATTTGCGCAGCGACCAACTGGTTGTACTGCTGTTGGGCGGCTATCAGTTGCGATTGATTCGATCGCACACCCGCATATTGGGTAGTGTCTCAGTTTGGTTTAGAACGACCAGAAATCATGGGCATCTACTGGCAAACTGAGACATTACCGCATATTGCGAGTACAGCGCCGTGTTGGCGGCTTGGGTATTTGGCATCGAACGCGACTGAAGTTGACTCGTCGAACTCCCGCCTTTGTTACATTGTCCGCCACCTCCACCGCCGCCTGGACGCCCTTGGGCGGAGACTTCACCGGCGAAGAGTGCGAACACTCCCGTCACTAACGCGACTTTCCAACGTGCAGATTGCAACATAACCGACTCCGGAACGGATTGGACTTGGATCGACCCCGACGCCTTTACCAAGATGGGAAGAGGCTTGAAAGCGTCATCGAACTATATGCCGGCTCGCGCTGTTGAAACAAGAGATTTGAGTCCTGTTTTCAAAGAAATGTGCCTTAATGTTAGCTTAACCTACGATCAGCTAAGCTGAACCAATCTGATCGCTTGTTGGGCGGATTGACGGACCTGTTCGTTGTCGTCGAGTGCGGCTTTGGACAGCGCGGACAGGGCCTGGATTGCCTCGGGGCCGATCCGACCCAATGCCTGGGCAGCGTAGGCGCGGCTGGTCTCTTCGGGGCTGGGTGGAACTTGGGTGTCCGGTGTCGTCGGGGTACAGTCTTGGGATTGAACCGGACCTGGGCGAAGGGTCGAGGTGCGAACGGGTCGCAAGGCTTCCAACAGTGCGGGCACAGCGGGTGCCGCTATTGCACCCATCCACCCCAACGCGAGTGCGGCTTCGCCTCGCACAAACGGGTCACGGTGTCGCAAGTGGGCAATCAGCGCCGGCAACGCCGGGCGACCGACTTGGCTGAGTGCCTTCGCGGCCAACCGACACAACACGATGTTGGTTCCGCGCATCGCTTCGGTTAAAGCGGGGATGGCATCCGCCGCGTCCGCACCCATGCAACCCAACGCCTGCGCCGCACCGGAGGCCGTCCGTGGGTCGGCATCTTTCAACACCACGCACAGGTCACCAATCACGGATTTCGCCAGTGATCCCAGTTTGCCGAGTGCCCAGACGGCGTTACGGCGGACGTATTTATCTTGGTGCTTCAGCATTTTAGCCAAATGCGGTAACGCCTGAGGCCCCATTTGTCCAACCGCTTGGGCCGCCGATTCCCGGACGTTGGCGTCGGCATCGGTCAGGGCAATCAACAACGGCGGAAGTGCGTCGTGGGCCAGCCACCCGAGCCGTCCCAACGCTCGCGCCGACCGCGCGCGAATGTCCGCCAGCGGACTTCGCAAGCTTCGCACCAAGTCCGGCAGTGGATCATCAGCAATCGACATCACCGGCACGGTCCATCAGAGGGGACAATCGTTTGAAGCCATCCTGCACGATAAACCTAGTCCACTCTTCCCAACCCGCAAACCGAATTGATTGACCCGACCCTCAATATCCGCAACCCGAGAGATGTAAACTGGCGAAGTTTAGCTTCTAGTGTCAAAAATCAGTCTCGCCAAAAGGGTGCTCCTCTCGGTGTTGGCTTTCCCGGCGAACCGGCGACGTGAGTCGCCTGGCTAACAACCCTCCTCCCGCTTGTGGCAACCCGCATGGGTACTAACAATCCTCCCGCTTGTGGCAGACCACTCAGGCGACTGACATCGCCGGTTCGCCGGGAAAGTTCAAAGCAAAACTGCGCCCGCAGAAATAGCGAGATGGAAGTTTGGAAACGTCCGGTATACTTTAGAAGGCGTCTGTGCGCCCTGACGTCGGGGTGTTGGCCAGACTTTCCAGAGGATTTGGAACAATGCGAAACATTCTCCCCTCGACTGTGGCGCAGTCGCGGTCGATTATGGTGGCGATGGTACTCGGCTCGGCGTTCACGGCGGGGGGCAGCAAAGCCACTGCCACCGAAGCGACGAAGGCAGCCCAGTTCGGGCAATCCATTGACCCGACGCCGGACGCGATCCGGGACATCACCCGGTACTGCCAAGTCTGCTGGCGGAATGCCCGGCTACCGGCGGACCGTTGGCAGGATTGCACGCAGCAGGTGTTCACCCGGCTGCTGGAGCGTGTCGAGCCGACGAAGTGGGCCGACCTGCTCCGGGTGGATGAAGGGGAAGAACGCCGCGAGTTCATGCGGGCGATTGACGCCGTGAAGAAGCGGACGCAGCGCGCCCGCAAGTTCAGCGAGCTGTCCCCGGACCTTTCGGATGACCGCAATTTCGTCGATCACGCGCGACAGGATCAGCGCGAAGAAGTAAACCGGGCGGCGCAAGAAGTGTTGAGTCCGCGCCAACAACGCATCGTCGAACTGAGTGCGACCGGCTGGGCGGTCCCCGAGATCGCCAGCGAACTCGGCACGACGCCGGAACGGGTCAGCGACGAAAAATACAAAGCGATCCGGAAGTTGCGGTCGCACTTGGGCGTGGATGCGTAACCGCAATTTCATAGTTTAGCCGCGCGGCCAAACCGCGCGGCTTTTTTTCATACACCCCCTCGACCACCGATTCCCCCATGACGGAAACGCCCCCCGCGACCGGAAACGCCCTTCTTTCCCGCACGTTCATCGGCCTTCTTGTGGCCCAGTTTTTTGCGGCGTTCAACGACCAAGCGATTCACGCATCCGCCATGTTCTTTGCGATCAACACCCAGACGCTCAGCGAAGAGAACGCCATCACGCTGATGCCGATTCTGTTCTACGCGCCGTGGGGGATCTTCTGCACCATTGCGGGATACCTTGCCGACAAATACTCGAAGCGGAACGCCCTCGTACTTTGGAAGTTCGCCGAAGTCGGGATCACCCTTGTGGCAATGCTCGGCTTCTGGCTGGGTCGCAACAGCGACCCGACGTTGGGTTCGTGGCTGGTACTGGGCTGTGTCTTCCTGATGGGCACCCACTCGGCGTTTTTCGTCCCGGCAAAGTACGGCGTGATGCCCGAAATTTTGCCCCCCGACCAGTTGTCAAAGGGCAACGGCATCTTGGAATCGCTGTCGTTCCTGGCGGTGATCTTGGGGACGGTCGCGGGCGGGGTGCTGTCGTACCTGTTCTTGCGGAACGAAATCGTCGTCGGCGCGATCCTCGTCGGCCTAGCGATCGTTGGGGCCGTGGCGAGTTTGATGATTAAGAAGATGCCGGCGGTCAACGCGGCGCGGCCGTTCCCGCCGTACATTTACGGCCCGATTGTCCAGAACGTCCGCACACTTTTGAGCATCCCCGCGTTACGGTTGGTGCTTCAGGGGTTGGTGTTCTTCACGTTCGTGGTGGCCTTCATGCGGGCGGCGGTTTACATGCTCGGCGAATCGCAAAACCCGCGCTGGGACGAATTGAAAACCAGCGTCATCGTGGGGACGGTCGCGCTGGGCATCGGGTTGGGTAGCCCACTCGCGGGGTGGTTGTCGGGGAAGCGGATCGAACTGCGTCTCGTGATCGTCGGCACCATCGGCATGATCGTGATGCTCGTGGCCGGGGCGTTCTTCATCGACATCATCCCGGTCTTGGTGGCGTGCATTATCGGGATCGGGTTCTTCACCGGGTTCTACATCGTGCCGCTGTTCACGTTGTTGCAACACAAGTCACCCAAGGGCAACAAAGGCGACATGATTGCAACCAGCAACTTCGTGAACACGACGGGTGCGATCCTCGCCACGATCCTGTTCAAAGTGGTTGTCCTGACGGCGCACTCTAGTGGCCTGACGCCGGAAATTGACAACCGACAACGGACCGACTTCACCAGCGGGGAACTGCGCGATTTGGAACTGTCACAAGGACGCCCGGTTTATTTTGAAGTGCTGCAAGCCGATGGCAAAATCGTGACGGGGGGTACGAAGCCCGTACCACACGAAGCCAGGACGATCGGCCACGTCATCAAACACATCTTCGAGGGGAGCGATGGTGCCCCGGTGTTGGAGCTTCACAAGGATGTCCCCATTAAGTTGACCGCGCGGCCATTTCTGGTAGATGTGTCGAAGTTTGAGATTGCCAGCATCACGCATTACGACTTGGTCCCGACCGGCGTGAAGCCGACCCCGGACTACGACAACCGGCACCTGCCACGCTTTCTGTTCTTGGGAGCAGCGCTGCTCACGTTCTTGATGTTGTGTTTCATTCTGCGTCCACTGCTCCGGGTGCGGCGCGCCCAAACCGAGTTGCCACACACGATCCCTTCTGCGTAGTGGTTAGTGGTTAGTGGTTAGTGGAGAGTCAGAGCCGATTAGTGGATAGTGCGTAGTGGTTAGTGGATAGTCAGAGCCAAGATTTGCCACTGCTGACTATCTACTATCCACTATCCACTACTGCGTAGGCATCGCCGGGTTAGCCAGCCAGCCGTAGCCGTTGCGTTTCAACCCGGCAAGGATTTCGTCGAGATGGGTGTAATAGCCTTGTCCGCTCTGTGCGGCTGTACACAGCCCAATGACGCGGCCGTTCTCGTCGATTAACGGCCCGCCGGACATGCCGCCGATCGGCGCCTTGTCCGCCTCCCAAAAGAACGCAATGGTCTCATCGGCTTTTCGCACCAGCTTCTTCGCGGTGATCCGTTCCGGTCTTGCTCGCACGGGGTCGCCTTCCGGACACCCGATGGCAAGCGCTGCAAACGGAAACTTCTTCGGGCGCTGATTCGGACCCGCAAGAGGGATCGACGGCACCGCCAACGGGCCGACGACGACCTTGACAAGGGCCACGTCGCAGTCCGGCAAGCGGAGGATGATGTCGCCCCCGACGATGGTGCTGTCGGATTTGGGGTACGATTCTTTCGTGAAGAACTCGAACGTCTTGGCTT
>JANLRE010000584.1:0-1291 GCA_031368205.1 Fimbriiglobus sp.
TATGACGTGGACCTGCGGGCCGCGACGAACCCGTATTACACCCACGTCATGTTTCCGTACCCGAGCGGCGATCGGTTGCACGTGGGGCACGTCTACAATTATGCCCCGGCGGATGCGTTCGCGCGCTACATGCGGATGAAGGGGCACACGGTTCTTTCGCCGATGGGGTTCGATGCGTTCGGGCTGCCGGCGGAAAACCACGCGATCAAGACGGGCATTCACCCGAGTGTGCAAATCCGCGACAACATCGAGACGATGATTTCGCAACTGAAGCGTCTCGGGTGCATGTACGACTGGTCGAAGATGCTGAACACCAGCGACCCGAGCTATTACAAGTGGACGCAAACCGTTTTCCTGACGATGCACAAACGCGGGCTGGCGTACCGCAAGGAATCGCTGGTCAACTGGTGCCCCGGAATCTGCCAGACCACGTTGGCCAACGAACAAATCGAAGACGGTCGGTGCGAACGCTGTCGCACCTTGGTCGTGTTACGCCCGATGAAGCAGTGGTACTTCCGCATCACGCAGTACGTGGACCGGCTGATTGAAGGACTGGACAGCGACCGCGTAAAGTGGCCGGAACTGACGAAAACGTTGCAACGCAACTGGTTCGGCCGCAGCACCGGCATCAACTTCAAGCAGCGTGTGAAGGGGATGGCCATCGAGTTTGAAGTGTTCGATTCGATCCCGCAAACATTCATCGCGCAGACGTTCACCGTCATCGCGCCGGAACACGCGATGCTGCCCGAACTGGTACGCGGCACCGAACACGAAGCCGCAGTTCTGGAGTTTATCGAACGCACCAAGCGGAAGCGGATGCTGAACCCGCATACCGTGGACAAGGATGTCGATGGTATCTTCACCGGGCGGTACGTGGACAACCCGTTCGGTACCGGCGACCTGCCGATTTGGGTGGCGTCGTATGCCAAGGCGGACTACGGCACCGGCTGGGTGAACTGCTCCGCGCACGACGAACGTGATTATAAGTTCGCCAAGAAGTACGGCATTCCGCTCAAAGTGGCGATGTTGCCGAGCGATCCGGAACGGGCGGCGCGAGTTGCCAAGATCGAAGAGCATTACCTTGAAGACGACGGCACCCTGACCGAACCCGCCGAGGTTCGCGGAATGCGTTGGGACCAATCGCGTCAAGCGGTGATGGACCACATCAAAGCGAAAGGCTACGGTCGAGAAACGACCCAGTACCGCTTGCGCGATTGGGGCATCAGCCGGCAACGTTATTGGGGTGCGCCGATCCCGATCGTTTACGACCCCGCAGGCAACCCCCACCCGG
>JANLRE010000104.1:0-6311 GCA_031368205.1 Fimbriiglobus sp.
CCACCGACTAATCCGACGATGAGTTAAACTGGAAAACTTCGTTATGGTCGGCATGTTCGGAAAAGTTGAAGCTTTGGCGGGCTTTCGGTCGAATCAAGTCGTGTGAGCAGTGTGCTACAAGTCGGATACGAGGTAAGGCCAGAAAAGAGGATTCAACTCGGCCAGCCCTTGCGAACCGGCAATCGCGTTCTAGGGTTGACCGTCCGAATCCGCGACAGTGTCCAGTTATTCGGAACCAGCCGGCGAGAAACCGGATCGGGCAGCCTGAACCACCCGTTTCGGGTTGCCCCTGATAGCTCTTGTTGAATTGGTCCTAGGTGCGACACGGTCCGGCACTTTGGGTACCCGAAAAGTCCGCCAGCGATCTGGCGGCGATCGGCAGGCAAATGGTCATCACACCCCCTCGTGACGGCCGGAAACCTGCGGATGCCAAACTGGACCGGCGGCCACAAGCCGCACTGTGACTCCGTATTCCCTTGAGGGGTGGCTGCTATGAAACAAAAGAACATCATCCTTGTCGCGGTTGCCGTCGGCTGTGGCCTCGTGGCTGCTTTCCTGACCTCAACTATGAGCGCGGGGAACAAGAAAGACGAAGAGAAGATCCAGGTCCTGGTGGCCTCCAAGGATCTCTCAGTTGGAACCCAACTGAAGAAAGAAGAAATTGACACCTACGTCGAGGTGAAGGAATTCACCAAAGACACCGTGCCCGCCCAGTACATCGCGACGAAGGAAGAACTCGCGGATAAGCGCGTCACCCGAACCTTGCGGAAAGGCGATTCGTTCAATCCGCAAGACGTGACGAAGTTTGCCTCCTTGAACCCGCCGCCGGGCAAGAACATGGTGGCCATTGCTTGCACCCTCGAACAAGGGGTGGCGGGGTTCGTCAAGCCGGGGGTCAAAGTGGACGTGCTGGCGGCGATCCCACTTCGCCGACATAACGGCGCGGCTGTCGTGGTGACCTTCATGGTGGACATGTTGGTGCTGGCCGTTGATAGCCAGGCCCAATTGCAAACCGAAAACCCCGCCGCGCCGACCCTCAGTATGGTCTCGTTCGCGGTGTCCCCGGAGCAAGCGGAACTATTGCACGGTGCCGTTACCCGTGGCTGCCAAATGCGACTCGTCCTCCGAAACAACACCGAGCCACCCGAAGTCAAACGGAAGCACACTGAAGCCCAACTGTGGGCGTTGCTCGCTGACAAACCGACCGACGACGACTCCGGTGATGGTGGCGGTGACCAAGGTGGCCCCAAGAAACCGCCGGCAGAAGCGGCCATCAAACTCGTGGTGGCGAAAGTCGATATTCCCGCAGGAACGAGGCTGACCCGAGACGTGATCGACACGCAGTTCGAGATGATCGAGTTCGCTAAGCCGATACCCGCAAACGGCGTCCGCGACATCCGCGAATTCTACAACCAGTACCTCCTGAAGGAACTGACCCAGAACCAAATGGTTCCGCAGAGCTTCATCGGGGAAAAACCGACCGACAAAGTGGAACCCCGCAAGACGGCGCCGGATTCGGAAGCTCCGCCGAAGGAGAACACACTGGTTCCCGAGAAGCCCAAGGTTTCCGAAGCACCGCCGGTGTTCCACGACATGTTGGCGCAATCGCCGAACGGCGTGAAGAAGTTCCGCTACCAGAAGTTGCCGAACGGTGAGTTCAAGCTTCTGGGGGAAGTGGCGTTCGACAGCCGCCCGGACAAGGTGCCTGCCCCGGCGAAAACGGAAGACACAAAGCCAGACGACAAGTCTGACAACGAAGCCAAGCCCGGCGACAAGAAGCCGGGCAAGGAAGGCAAGAAAGACGGCGAGAAGATCGGCGAAGCGATTTGATTGACGCCGAGCGACCGTGCCGTCATCGTCCCACGGGTGAAGTGGAGTGTTCCTTCGCTTCACCCGGCCAAACGGCCGAACCGACTGACCATCGGGGACGCCAAAACTGCGAGTCGTTCATGCGATTCGCAGGGTTCATCGTAACGGATTCAAGGCGGGCGCTATGCCCGTCGGCTTAACGCGAGGAGAGGTGTAAGGATGCGCCTAACATCGTTTGCCCGCCACCGCATGCTTGCGGGGCTGGCCGTTCTGGCTGGGATGACAGGCGGCGGGGCAGTTCTCGCCCAACCGGCTATTCCCACTGCCGATGTCAAAATCGACAAGACGGGCGCGTTGCTCGTCCCACTCGGAGGACTGGTTCGACTCGACTTGAAGTCGGGCGACCGCCTCCCGGTTGAATTGGTCCTGCGTAACGAAGATGTCGCACTGGTCCGGAACGACCCGAAAGACCCGCGGGTTCTCTTACTCACCGGGAAGCAAGCGGGGTTGACCAACCTCAAGGTGACGTTCAACGACAAAACTTCGGTGACGTATGACATCATCGTGCAGCCCGATTACGACTTGCTTCGCAAGGTGATCCGGCAAAGTGTGCCAACGGCGAACGTGGAAATCATCCCCGGCGTCGGCAACGTAATCATTCTGACTGGGTACGTGAACCAGCCGAACGATTCGGACACCGTGCTTCGGATCGCAAGTAGTGCGGTTGGTGGCAACATCAACAACGTCATCAACGCGCTCCAACTCGGTGGCGCGCAACACGTGCAGATTGACTGCACCATTGCTCAAGTGGACCGCACCGAACTCCGCGAGCGAAACTTCAGTTTCGGTATCAGCGGAAAGACGGCGGGGTTCAGCAGCGTACTCGGTGGCTTGGCGACCTCGAACGCGGCGACCAATAGTTTCGGCGGGGCGTTTGCAACCCCCCCGATTACTCCCGGAGCGGGTGCCAACCTCGTGTTGGGCATCGTGCCGGCCAGTACGCTCGGGGCCTTGCGGGCCTTGCGGACTGAGGGCGTGGCGAAGTTCCTTTCGGAACCCCGAGTCATCACTCAGACTGGCCGCCCTGCGATTCTCCGGGCCGGTGGCCAACAAGCGATTCTCGGCTCGGCGTCCGGGATCAACGGTCCGGGTGCGGAACTGAAAGATGTCGGCACGACGCTGGAAGTGCTTCCCATCGTGTTCGGCAACGGCAAGATCGCGTTGGAAGTTGTTCCGCTCATTCGGACCGTGAACGCGGGGCGTGGCGTGACCACCTCGTTCGGCTTCACGCCGGGCTTTAACGAATCCTCGGCACGATCTTCGGTCGTGTTGGAATCGGGCCAGACCTACGCCATCGGTGGGTTGTTGGAAACCCAGGTTCAAGGCTCCGTTCAAAAAGTCCCGTACCTGGGTGACATGCCGATTCTGGGAGCTGCCTTTAGCAGCATCTCCTACGAGGAACGCGAAACGGAACTCATCATCCTCGTGACCCCACGGTTGGTTGATGCGATGGGTTGTAATCAGGTGCCGTTGCGAGTTCCTGGGAAAGAAACCCGCACGCCCGACGATTATGAACTATTCTTGGAAAGCTTAATTGAGGCACCACGCGGACAGCGGCAGCCGTGGGTTAACGGAAAGTATGTTCCGGCTTACAAGAACGACCGCTCCGCGTCCCAGTTCCCGTGCATCGGGGCTGACGGTCGAGCCATCCCAGGGTGTGCGAACACCGCCCCGGCCACAGGGGCAACGTGGGGAATGCCAGTGGCCACCGCCCCTGCCGCCCCTGCGATGAACCCCACCCAACAGCCGGTGGTGCCGGCGGGTGGGACACTGGAAACGGTTCCAGTACCGACAGTTGATCCGAGCCAAATTCCGGTACCAGTACCGGGTTCGGGCCAACAGTAAACTTTGAGACGGTTCCCGCGAATACAGTTAGCCGCGACCACGAGGAAGCGGCACTTGTCGCAGCGAGGACCCGATCAAACCCGAGTAACGTTCCGACCCCGGCCTCTTGTCATGGAGGCCGGTTGACTATGCCTGCCGCTCCAAGGATGGGAACTCGGCGGATCAACCTGACCTTCGGCGGCGAGCATGCAACGCATCGCAATCGTAGACCCTTCCGAATCCACCCGCGAATCCCTCCGCACACTGTTGCTCGGAGTCGATTTCGTCTGGCTGGAAGCGGAATGTGCCCGCTACGACTACTTCCCTGACGTGATTCAACAATCCACCCCCATACCCGATCTTGCGATCGTGGCGTTGGACGCGGACAAGGCCCGTGCCTTGCACATGATCGGGCAGCTTTCGGACAAACACCCCCGATTGCCAATCCTGACCATCAGTCACGACCACCAAGCTTTGCTGCAATCGTTGCAGCGGGGCGCAAAATACTTCCTGACGCACCCCGTCGGCCTCGAAGACATGCTAGCCGCCCTGCGGCGGGCACTCGGCGAGAACGGGGGACAAGACAGCGGCAGTACCACGAACGCGAACGGCGTGGTCACTCGCCAACAGAATAGCTCCACGATGGTGGCGATTCTCGGCTCCCGAGGGGGCGTGGGAACCACGAGTCTCGCCGTCAACCTCGCCGCAACGATGGCGATGATGACACCGGACACCGGCAACGGCGTGGCACTGATTGACCTCGACTTGGCTTTGGGTGACGCCGACATCGCCCTCGAAGTCAACGGGATGGAAAACATCAGCATCGCGGACCTGGCCCGGAACATCGAACGGCTGGACATGAGCTTCCTACGCCGGGCGATGGTGAAACACGAAGCCTCCAAGCTAGCGATTCTTCGCCACCCGCTCGAAATCAACGACATCGGCGTCATCCACGAAGGGCACGTCGAGCGGGTGTTGAACCTGCTGAAAATCAGCTACTCGCACTTGATCATTGACCTGAGCAAGTCGCTGTTGCCGACGGACCTCATGGCGCTGCGGATGGCCGACATGATCCTGCTGACCGCCCAACTGGAACTGAGCAGCCTCCGCAACGTGGTGCGAATCATTCACTGCATGAGCAGCGAAGAGAACCTCGCGGAGAAGATTCGGGTTGTCATCAACCGGGTCGGGTCGGAGTCGGTCGAAGAAGGCATCAGTTTGAAGAAAGCGGAGGAAGTCATCGGCAAGCCAATTTACTGGCAGATTCCGAACGATTCCAAAGCGATGATCGCCGCCCGTGTGGCGGGCGCCCCCCTGGTCCTGCACAACCCCAAGAGTCGTGCCCAACAGGCGATTCAAGCGTTAGCGCAGGACATCTATGGCAAGCCAGCTGCGGGGTCTTCGACCGAGATGAAGGCCAAAGGCGGTTGGCTGTTCGGGCGGCGGTAACCCGGACCGGGCCGACGCCACGCTCTTGACGACCATCACGACGATTCAGCATGAGGACGGATGAATGTCACGGTTGCAACAAGGAATCTCGAAGCTGAACAGCCTGAGCAATCAAGGCTCGAACAGCGGGTTGTCCCGGCTGTCGAGTCCGAGCTTCGGCGGCACGAGCGGCAACGGCAAGAACTTTGAAGATCTGAAGCGACAGATCCACTCCAAGCTCGTCGAACGACTCGACTTGAGTCGGGTGAAGGATCTGTCCAGCGACAGTATGCGGCGGGACATTCGCCGCGCCATCGAACACCTGTGTGACACCGAAAACCCGCTCCTCAACCGGATCGAGCGGGAAAAACTCATCGAGGAAATCCTTGATGAAACCCTCGGCTTCGGGCCACTGGAACCGTTGCTGAAGGATCCAACGGTTAGCGAAATCATGGTCAACGGACCGAAGAAGATTTACGTCGAACGCCGGGGCAAGATCGAAAAGTCCGAAGTGTTGTTTCGGGACAACGACCACCTGTTGCAGATCATCGACCGAATCGTGTCGAAGGTCGGGCGGCGGGTCGATGAGACCAGCCCCCTGTGCGACGCGCGATTGCCAGACGGCTCCCGTGTGAACGCGGTCATCCCGCCGATCGCCCTGGACGGCGCGAGCTTGAGCATCCGGCGGTTCGGGGCGAACCCGCTGAAACTGGAAGACTTGTTGAGCTACAAAGCGTTCACGCCGGAAATGGCGATGCTCCTGGAAGGGGCCATCAAAGCCCGGATGAACATCGTGATTAGCGGCGGTACCGGCTCCGGGAAAACGACGCTTCTGAACACACTGTCCGCGTTCATCCCTGGTGACGAACGGCTCGTGACAATCGAAGACGCGGCGGAATTGCAGATTCAACAAGACCACGTGGTCCGGTTGGAAACGCGCCCGCCCAACATTGAAGGCAAAGGGGCCGTCAGCACCCGCGACCTCGTGAAGAACGCCTTGCGGATGCGGCCCGACCGGATCATCGTCGGCGAGTGCCGGGGCGGCGAGGCAATGGACATGTTGCAAGCCATGAACACCGGCCACGCCGGGTCGATGACGACGTTGCACAGTAACAGCCCCCGCGACGCGCTCGCGCGGCTCGAAACGATGATTATGATGGCCGGTGCCGAGTTGCCGATCAAGGCCATGC
>JANLRE010000124.1:0-2390 GCA_031368205.1 Fimbriiglobus sp.
AGTTTCCGGACCCTCTGTCGGACACTTCGACACTTTACACTTGAGTACCCGCTCCACATCCGGAATGATGAACGCTCGGAATCACTCAGGAGATCACGATGGCGATTGAACCGTTGGCGATTGGCGTGTGTAGTTGGTCCCTTCAAGTGAAGACTGTTGCCGAACTGAAAGGCTTCATGGACCGCTTGGGAATTACGGTCGTGCAAATCGCGTGTGGCGATCCGCACCATGCGGCGTGGGACGAAGGCGACGCGATGCCGAACGCAGCCAAGGCGGCGGGGTTTCAGATGAGTGGGTCGATGCTCGGTTTTCCGGGCGAAGATTACACCACGCCGCACACCATCGAAAAAACCGGCGGCTTCGGCGACCCGTTAACTCGGCCCGAACGGTTGGAATGCTTCAAATGGGCGTTGAACCGGACTAAACAACTCGGACTGTCGGACATCATGCTCCACGCCGGGTTCATCCCCGAAGTCGGCGACGGGGCACGGAAACCGTTTCTCGATACGCTGGCCCAAGTCTCCGATTTGGCGTTGCGTGACGGCATCACGGTTGCGTTTGAAACCGGCCAAGAAAGCAGCAAGCTACTGCGACGAACACTCGACGACTTAAAGTGCCCTAACCTGAAGGTGAACTTCGACCCGGCCAACATGTTGCTCTACGACAAAGACAACCCGATCGAAGCGGTCGAACTTCTTGCCCCGGACATCCGCAGCGTTCACGTGAAAGATGCGAACCGACCCAAGACTCCCGGCACCTGGGGCGAAGAGGTTCCCCTCGGGGTCGGGCAGACGAACACCAAACTCTTCATCCAAGCACTGAAGAAAGCCGGTTATCGCGGGCCGCTTTGCATCGAACGCGAAGTCGGCACCCAGGCCGAACGCTATCGTGACATCGAACACGGGGTGAAGTTTCTGCGGGAGTGTTTGGCGGATTGACGAATCACCCAGAACGACAACAGGGAGTTTTACCCGTGGTGAATCATCGCGTGGCTTTGGTGACCGGCAGTGGCAAGAAACGGGTCGGGTCAGTCGTCGCGGAAGCGCTGGCCCGTCGTGGCTATGCCATTGCGGTGCATTATCGGAGTTCGGCGGAAGAGGCGGAAGAGACCGCGAGCCTGTTGCGAACGTTGGGTGTCGAAGCCCGCACGTTTCATGCAGACCTCAGCGATGAAGTTGCGGTCACCAAAATGGTCCGTGATGTGGCCAGTAGTTTCGGACGCATTGATGTCTTGGTGAATTGTGCCGCGGTTTGGCAACGCAAGCGACTCGAAGACGTGACGGCTGCTGATGTGCGGCTGCATTTCGACACGAACGCTTTGGGTACGTTTCTCTGTTGCCAACAGGCCGGGTTGGTCATGACCAAGCAACCCGAAGGCGGCTTGATCGTGAACATCGGCGACTGGGCCGAGGCGCGACCGTATTTGGACTATGCCGCGTACTTTCCTAGTAAGGGTGCCGTCAACGCCATCACACGATGTCTGGCCGTCGAACTGGGCACCCGCAACCCGAACGTCCGGGTCAACGCGATCCTCCCTGGCCCGGTGATGCTGCCGCCGGATTTGCCAGATGCCGAGAAACAACACGCCATCAACACGACACTCGTTAAGCGCGAAGGCAGCCCAAACAACATCGCACAAGCCGTGCTTTCGTTCCTTGACAACGACTTCATAACCGGCGTCTTACTGCCCGTGGACGGCGGCCGAACGATTTACGCACCGGATTGATTCCATCACCAGAAAACAAGCCGCAATCACGGGCAGCCGTATCTCAAAGTCATGCTATTGATGCCGTGGTCTCGATTGGTTTCCAAGTGAAAGGACGGACGGGATGACAACGACGAGAGATCGAATGGTGTGGGCAATCGTAACCTGGATCAGTGTAATGCCCGTTGTGGTCGCCGCCGACCCCCAGCCGATGACCTCGACTCTGCGGCAGGACGGCACGCTTCTGGTCAACGGCAAGCCGGTGTTGCCATACGGGTTCTACATTTCCACGGGGCACACCGGCGATGTCCGTCTGAAATGCGTTGAGCAGATTCACAAGATTGGCGGCACGGTCGTCCACATCCAAGGCCCGTGGCACGAAGACACACGGTTCCTGGACAAGGCGACTGAACTCGGCTTGTGGGTCGTGGCGGGGCACACTGAGACCGAGGCCAAGCTGGACCGGGTGAGGAAGTTCAAGGACCACCCGGCGATCATCGCTTGGACTTTGTTCGACGATGCCAACACCCTCTCGAACATCGAACACCTGACCAAGATGAACAAGTTGGTTAAGGAGATCGTGCCACACCGGCTAACGTACATCCCGCTTGGCACCCAGAGCCGAGACGTGTTGATGCCGACCGACGGGTTCTTTAGCTGTTCGGACTTCGTCGGCTGGGAGGTA
>JANLRE010000153.1:0-1860 GCA_031368205.1 Fimbriiglobus sp.
AGTTGCTCCCCGTTCCGCGTCCCCATCGCCCGCCTCGCCGCCGCCCAAGCCGCGTTAGGTGAAAGTGCGAAGCGGGATAAGTAAACCGAATTTGACCCCGAATCAATAATTGCCGCAGTGAACTTTGAAAGACGAGATGAAAGAATTCATCTTTTCGTCTAGTCTGGATGTGGGCGAGTTTACACTTGCCTACATCTCCCCGTTTCGAGGTGACACACATGGCATTTCAGAAATTGCAGCCCGCCGTTTTGGAAGAACTGCAACGGCACGGCGAACAGGTTGAGGTACAAGATCAGTCAGGGCACCTCTGTGGATTTTTCCTTTCACCGAAACTCTACACGAAGCTGCTGTACCAGTATGCCATCAATTCGGTCACTGAAGACGAACTCGAACGGGTCCGCAAACAGCCCGGTGGCCATACCACTGAAGAGGTTCTTGCTCGGTTAAAAAGTTCAAAGTAGTTCTCATGCAGAATCTAGCATTCTTCTCCCCGGTATCTGGCGAGTCTAGAGCCGGGGGCTACTATCTAACCCAGATGCCCGACTACGTTTGCCTGAGCGAAGCTCATGGGCGGCAGCCACGGCACCAGTTTGTGGCGGATACCCGATCCGAACCTCAACCACTGGGTGCGTGATGTACTACCTCAATTGGAAGCCCGAAGTGGTAGAACAACTCGCAGCGATTTGGTTGGCCCATCCCAACCACCAGAACCATTTAACAAAACTCGTCGAGCAACTTGAACACCTCTTGAAGTATGTTCCAAGGAACCAAGGCGAAAGTCGGTACAGCACGGTTCGCGTGATGTTTCTTGACATGCTGATCGTCACATTCGACGTGATCGAGGACGACAACCGGGTCGATATCCTCGACATCAGAAACAAACCCCAGTGAATTTCGGTGAGACGCGGCGTCGCTAACACCGAGGATCGCCCACCTAGCCGCCGCCCAAGCCGCACTCGGCGAATAGGCACGAACGCCGAAAGTGCTACAAGATTTTTTTGGCGAGTCGAGTTACTTGGCTACGGGAGCCGGGGTTGTCTCCTTCAGCATGTCCCTGCTGAGCGGAGTTGCGTTCCAAATTTTCACGGTCCCGTCGTGACTCGCAGTGACGACTCGTGTGCCATCAGGACTGAACGAGGCAGAGTAGACCGAACCCGTGTGCCCTTTTAGCGTGAGTGTTTCGGTGCCGGTTTTGGCATCCCACACCTTGGCAGTATTGTCATGACTCGCTGTAACGATCCGCGTGCCATCTGGGCTGAACGAGGCAGATGCGACCGAACCCGTGTGCCCTTTTAGCGTGAGTGTTTCGGTGCCGGTTTTGGCATCCCACACCTTCGCCGTCTTATCCCTACTCGCAGTGACGATCCGCGTGCCATCTGGGCTGAACGAGGCAGAGATGACTAAACCCCCATGCCCTTTTAGCATGAGTGTTTCGCCGGTTTTGGCATCCCACACCTCCGGCGTCGTATTACTACTCGCTGTGACGATCCGCTTGCCATCGGGACTGAACGAGGCAGATACGCCCGAACCCATTTGCCCTTTGAGTACGAGGGTTTCGGTGCCGGTTTTTGCGTCCCACACTTTCATGGTATTGTCAAGACTTGTCGTAACGATCCGCGTGCCATCTGGGCTGAACGAGGCAGATACGCCCGAACCCGTGTACCCTTTGAGGTCGAAGGTTTTGGTGCCGGTTTTGGTATCCCACACCTTCGCGGTCGTATCCCAACTCGCAGTGACGATCCGCGTACCGTCCGGGCTGAACGAAGCAGATGCGACCCAATCCGTGTGCCCTTTTAGCGTGAGTGTTTCGGTGCCGGTTTTGGCATCCCACACCTTCGCCGTCTTATCCCTACTCGCAGT
>JANLRE010000593.1:0-2479 GCA_031368205.1 Fimbriiglobus sp.
CGGCTGCGTAAGCTGCCGGGTGGACTGCCAGGGACTGAGGATGACCACCCGGCAGCTTACGCAGCCGGTTCGACAAATCAGGACTCACCCACGGAACCGCAGTTTCTTCGGTTGTGGCGGCGGGGGCGGGGTCCACGGACTGACCATTTGCACTGCGACGGTTGCGAGGATCAGCGGCACAATCGCCCCGGTGACGGGGGAGCCACTTTCCCACGGCCACAGGAACAACAACAAGCTGCCCCACAGCCCAGCGGCAATCGGTGGCCACAACGTCAGCCGGTCCTTGCGATCCCGCGCCACGGTTCGCCACCAGCGGCCGGCGCCGAGAATCCCACCGAAGTACAGCATGTACCGCGAGACAACCGACAGCGTATCCCCTTCAAACGTCAACAGCCCAAACAGCGTGGTGTAACCAGTTGGAGTTGGCCAAACATGGACCAACGGCATCGCCCAACCGTCCGCCCAGAACGCTAACACGCCGACGGCCATGCCCAGCACGGCAAACCGCAATCGCGGCCACCACGCATCAGTCGAGCGATAGTTTCGTCGCCCGGCCCCAATGAGCAGCACCCAACTCAGTGTTGAGGTCATCAAAAACATCTTGCCCAACGTGGCCCATTCCGACGTTTGGGCCAACAGTGCATAGGGCACGAGTGCCAAGGCACCAATCAGTGGCGCCTTGGTTAACCCGCCAGCCAGATCGGTGATCCGGTCCCGCCACGCCGTTGTCACGGGTCGGGCTTGTGGCAACGGGGTTCGTTGATTCACATGCGGTAGCGGGTTCGGCAAAGCCACCGCTTGCGGGAGCGTCAACGCACGCGGCGGGTCGCCCAGCATAATCGGCGTGCCGTCAATCAGCGGCATGGCCGTGACGACGGGCGGTGCGAACAGGGGTTGCGACGGAGCGGCAACCGTCGGGGCCGGAACCGCATGGCCCGGAGCCGGGGCGGGCTGCGCGATCGGCAACGTGGCTGCGTCCACGGCCCGAGCAAATTCGCTCATCGTGCCGTACCGCTTCAGGGGGTTCTTATCCAGTGCCTTCAGAATCACCGGGCGGAACGCTTGTGGCAATTTCATGAGGTCGGCCTCCGCCGTGAGGTGCTTCATCAGAATTTCGTTGTCCGATTCCCCGTCGAACGGCAACTGCCCGGTGAGCATCTCGTAGAGCATCACGCCACAGGCATAGAGGTCGATCGACTTGTCGTACTTGCCGCTGCCGATTTCCGGCGCCATGTAATGGACCGTGCCGACCCGTTGCGTCTGCCGTTGCCCGCTACTGAGCGACTTACACAGGCCGTAATCGCCGACCTTCAGGTTGCCGTTCTCGATGAAGATGTTGGCCGGTTTCAGGTCGCGGTGAACGACGCCTTGGTCGTGCAAGTGACCCACCGCCCGCGACAGGCTTAGGAACCATTCCTTGGCCAAGTGTTCCGGCAAGCCGGTGCGGTGCCGGTTCACCACTTGGGCCAGCGATTCCCCGAGGACGTACTCCATGACGATCCAAGTTTCGCCCTGTTCGTCCGTGCGAACGTCGTAAACGTGAACCAGGTTCGGGTGCTTCAAGTTGAGGCAATTCACCACCCCGCGCATCTCGATTTCACGCTCGGACAGGAGCTTCAGCGCGACTTCCTTGCCGCCATCGCTGACCGCAAAGTAAACCTCGCCGAACCCACCTTTGCCAACGCCGCGTTTGATGGTGAACCCGTCCAACACTCGCTGCCCGGATTTGTAACTGAATCGCATCGGTCGTCCCTCGTCCCGTATCCCGCTTCATCATGCCATTATTCGCCGCCCGCAGGCCCGCATTTGCGTCGTGTGGAGAATTTATAGTGGATCGTGGAGAGTGGCCGGTGAAGAGTGGATCAATACGAGCATCCGGGATGATAATCTTTCTTCGGTCTTACTCTCCACAATCCACTGTTCACTCGCCACTTTTCTTGTTGGAAGAAACGACACCTACCCCACCCCTAGCCGGAAATTTTCCAACAACGCCCATCCAACAAAAATAGCTCACCAGAATGGTGAACTATGAATCGATGAAACCGTCGTGTGTGGCAAGTCAAGTGCTGACATTGGTTTACGCCACTACCGCACACCGCCCGCTTGCTCCAATAACTTGATGATACGCTTGCGGCGATTCTTGATCGGCGAGCAGCACTCGATCATGGCGATAGCTGTCTGTCCTTCCGGTGTGCGGTGATTCACGTCCGCACCAGCCGCGATCAGATACCGGAGCAACTTGGGGTAGCCGTAGATTGCGGCGTGCTTCATCGCCGTGAACCCTTCCTGGTCGGCGGCGTTTAGGTCGGATCCGGCAGCCAACAGGGTTTGGACGATCAAGATCGCATCCGCCTCGCTGTTGTATGCGTACCGGACGGCCATGTGGAGTGCCGTGCGACCCCACGGGTCAGCAGTGTTCGGATCAACCCCCAAGGCGAGAAGTTGTTGGACACGAACGAGTCGGGTCATGCTCACAGCA
>JANLRE010000183.1:0-2889 GCA_031368205.1 Fimbriiglobus sp.
GGGGGACCAAGGGGGGTCGAGTCTTCCACCTCACCCCGGCCCACCCCGCAGACCGGGAGGGAGGAAGAGCGGCCATTTCTCCCCACTCCGCGTCGGAGAGGGGCCGGGGGTGAGGTTGCTTACTCGCCTCCCCAACCTTCATCTTCTCCAGTATCTCGCCGACTTCTTCATACGTGAACCGACGACGATTGCGGATGGCGCCGTTGAAGAATTGCACGTGGCCTTTTTGTAAGTTTTCGGTGAACTCCATCCGTGCTGTTTTGACGTAGCGGAGCTTGCCTTGTTGCAGGCTGGCGAGGCCGTTCGAGATGATCTCCGGGAACATCGGGATCACTTTTTGTGGCAGGTAAATGCTCGTGGCACGGCGACGGGCTTCGGCATCAAGTGGCCCGCCGGGTTTGGCGAAGTGGCCGACATCCGCGATGTGAACCGTCAGAATCCAGTGCTTGGTTTTCGGGTCGATGGTGACCGATACCGCGTCGTCAAAGTCGCGGGCATCGACGGGGTCGATCGTGACGACGCACTCGTTGGAAAAGTCTGTGCGGCCATCGAGGTCGTCGTCGTGAAACAGATCGGCCTGGGCGCGGGCTTCGGCGAGCGCGGCTTCGGGGAATTCTTCCGGCAGCCCGAAGCCGCGAATGATGGTCAGCAAGTCCACGCCGGGTTGCGACAGCGGGCCAAGCACCTCGGCGATCACGCCTTCTCCGCGAGCTTCCATCGTCGGGAATCGCAACATCTCCACGACGACTTTGTCTTGCGACTTCGCCCCCTTCGCACCGGGGTCGCCGACGCTCACGCTGTGCGCGAACACCGTGCCGTCGATCTTGACATACGCCCCGCCGTCGCGCTCGAAGTAGGTGCCGACGAAAGTGCGTGTCGCCCGGTTCAAAATCCGCACGACATCGCCGGACGACCCGACCAACTTCGTCGCCTTGCGGGTGAGCTTCACCATCACCTCGTCGCCGCTACTCGCGTCCAGTTCTTTGCTTTCCCGAATGCGAATATCGCCGCCACTTTCGGGCGTCGGGGCGTGGGGCTTGACGAACGCCATGCCCGAATTGGTCCGCCGATAAATCCCCACCACCGACCCGAAGACATCCGCCGGCCGTAGCGTATTGTTGCGGCCCAATTCGATGCGCCCGGCGGCGATCAGGCTCTTCAGGATTTTGCGAAAGTCCGCGTACTCTTCGTCGGTCGTAATGCCCATCCGCTTCGCCAATACCTTCGGCTTCACCGCCGTGTAACTCGGCCGCGTGATGGCGTGCAAAATGCGTGTCGTCAGTTCGGACATACTGTTGGGTTACTTCTCGACTGGTAATGGATAGCGATTCAATCTGTATCGGTTTTTACCGCGAAGCGGTAAGGAATGCGGCTTTGGTTATCAATCGAACTCATCTTGGGTGCCGGAGTACAGGTCGCCGTTGGCGCCGCCCTTGTAGATGCGGCGCCCGAGGGTTTGGTTGTACGGCGTCCACGCGGTGCTGTTGTTGCGGTCTTCTTTAATCTCCCGCAACATCATATGCATCCGCGTGTCCATCATGTCGATGTTGTGCAGCAGCATCGCTTCGGGCGTCATCGGGATTTTCGGGCTGCCGAATTCGAGTGTGCCGTGGTGGCTCAGGATCATGTGCTTTAATCGCACGAGCAGTTCGCGTGGGAACGGCTCGCCGGTTAACTCGGAGACCTTGCCGACTTTTTCGTTGAGCATCTCGACGCCCATCGCAATGTGGCCGATGAGTTGCCCCTCGTCGCAGTAGCCGAAGGCCCGCGTGAAGGTTAATTCGCGGACTTTCCCGGCATCGTGTAGGAACACGCCGACCAGCAGCAGTTCGCGGTCGGTGCCGGGGTAGAACGCCACCAGCCGATCCGCGATGTCCATCATCGTGACGACGTGTTCGAGCAGGCCGCCCACATACGCATGGTGCAGCTTGACACCCGCTGGGCAGGTCATGAAGCCGCGAATGAACACGTCGTCCATCAGAAACGCTTCGGCCAAACCGCGAAGGTGAACGTTGGCCAGCTTCAACAAATACGTTCGTAACCGCTCAAAAAGTTTGGCAACGTCGTAGTCCGTGTGCGGCAGGAAGTCGGCGACTTCGACTTTCTGCGGTTCGACTTTTTCCAAGAACGACAAGATCACTTGCAGCGACCCTTGGAAGTTCTGGACCTTCCCTTCGACCTGAACAAAATCACCGTTATCGAAACTCCGGAACAGGTTATCCCCCGCGTTCCACATCCGGGCGGCAATGCCGCCGGTGCGGTCACGCAACTCAATCTGGACGTACAGATTGCCGTTGCGGTTCGCGCGAAGTTGTTTGTCGGTTGCGAGATAAACGTCGTCGAGGTTGTCCCCGTCGCGGAGTTGCTCCACAAATCGCCGGCTCATGCGAAACTGCTTTCTACATCCTGGTGGAAATGTCGGGACACCGTGCATCTTACGGCTAAGGGGTGATTCCGAATAGAGCTATTGTGTGGCTTGAATCGTGACGAAGTGGTGTTAAAATGACGCTTTATTTAACGATCAGGAAGGTTATCCCTTGCCCAAGGAACACCAACATGGATGCTCACAAGAACCCTTACGCCCTACGTTTCAACGATGATGTTGCCGACGTGTCGATCACAGAAATCCGGAATTGTTCGCGGTGTCGAGCGCGATTGGGTGTCGCGGAAGAAATGCTCGGAATGATGCACACCTGCCCGGAGTGTGACTACGTCTTTCGGGCCATCTCCGTGATTCCCTTCGGCACGAAACCGTCGCCAGAAGTGCCAATTTTGCTCGAACAAGAAGAGATCGTCGAGTTGCGTTCGGCTGAAATCGACGTGGCATGAAAAAGCGGGGTGAGTCACAAATCCACCTCACCCCCGGCCCCTCTCCGACGCGGAGAGGGG
>JANLRE010000188.1:0-1087 GCA_031368205.1 Fimbriiglobus sp.
CAATCGCCGCCTCTTCCTGCAACAGTCCGCACTGGGGCTTGGCGGGATTGCATTGTCGTCGCTGTTGTCGGCGGATGCTTTCGCCGGTGATAGATCGGGTGCGTTGAAGGGGATTCTCGACAAGCCGCATCACGCCCCGAAGGCGAAGCGGATCATCTACTTGTTCATGGCCGGCGGGCCGTCGCAACTGGAGACGTTCGACCACAAGCCGCTGTTGAACAAGATGCACGGCGAAGAACTGCCGGACAGCGTTCGCAAGGGCCAACGGCTGACTGGCATGTCCGGCTTTCAAGCGTCGTTGCCGCTTGTCGGGTCGGTGTACAAGTTCGCCCAACACGGCAAATCCGGCGCGTGGCTCAGTGAGCTTTTGCCCAACACCGCGAAGATGGCGGACGACTTGTGCTTCGTGAAGTCCGTTCACACGGAGGCGATCAACCACGACCCGGCGATCACGATGTTTCAAACCGGGCACCAGCTTGCGGGGCGGCCTAGCATGGGCGCGTGGTTGAGCTACGGCCTCGGCAGCCTGAACGAGAACCTGCCCGGCTTCGTGGTGCTAGTGTCGAAGGACAAAACCGAACAAGGGCTTTACGCCCGCCTTTGGGGCAACGGCTTCTTGCCGAGCATCCACCAAGGCGTGCAGTTCCGCAACGGCAAAGACCCGGTGTTGTACCTGCAAAACCCGGACGGCATCAGCGGGGCGAGTCGGCGGCAAATGCTCGATCGACTTGCCGAGCTTCACCGACTGCAAGCCGAGCAGGAAGCGGACCCGGAGATTCTGTCGCGGGTCGCCCAATATGAAATGGCCTACCGGATGCAGACTAGCGTCCCCGATGCCATGGACCTGGCGAAGGAGCCGGAGTCCGTGTTTGAACTCTACGGGCCGGACGCCAAGAAGCCGGGTAGCTTCGCCGCGAACTGCCTACTCGCCCGCCGACTGGCCGAACGCAACGTGCGGTTCATTCAGCTTTACCACCCCGGTTGGGACCAACACGGCGGCTTGCCCGGCGGGATTAAGAAGCAGTGCCAAGAAACCGATCGGGCGTCGTGGGCGTTGGTGCAAGACCTGAAACGAACCGGAATGCTG
>JANLRE010000218.1:0-1153 GCA_031368205.1 Fimbriiglobus sp.
TGGCAGGCCGATTCGCGCGTCTTCGATCTTAATCGCGTAACCAGTCTGGGCAGAAGCCGTGGAGATGGTTCCGAGGAGCAACAGGGCCGCGACCGTCCAGGAATTTGCCAACCGATGCATGACGACCCCATTCCAAAAAAACTTAAGGCTTCTCGGCAATCGCACACACACACGGAGTTTGCCCGCATCCCGGACACCCGCTGCCGTACTTTTTCTGCACGGCTGCTTCTAGATCAACGCCGGCGCAGTTGGCCAATGTCACTAACCAAGCCAAAACGTCGGCAAACTCTAGCACCTGTTCGTCCGGGGTGCCGCAACGCAAGGCGCTGGAAAGCTCGCCCACTTCTTCCATAAACCACATGAACGTGCCATCAACCCCGCGGCGGGCATCCTTCTCGCCGTACAATTCGCGGATCCGTTGTTGCAACTGGTTCAAGGTCATGAAAGTCCATCACTTGATTTCCCGGCGAACCGGCAGCGTTAGCTGCCGGGTGGGCAGCCGCAAGCCGGTGGTAACATACTACCCAGGCGACTGACATCGCCGGTTCGCCGGGAACGTCAAAGACTTTACTCACTCTCGTTACGATACTGAAACACCGAAAGTTCAAGCACGACACATCATCATTCAATCGTCGTCGCGGCCGTAGCGTTTGCGGAGCTTTTCGATCTCGGCGTCTTTCTTCTGGGCTTTGAGAGCGTCCATTAAAACGGTGCGTGCGTCGCGGTTGGTCACGTCGATTTGCAATGCGTCTTTTGCGATCCGTTCGGCATCGGGGTAGCGTTCGGCTTCGAGACTAATCTTCGCCAGTTGGACGCGGCCATCCAGTTCGTCCGGGTCGGTGTTCAGCAACTCGGTCATCACCTCGATCAGCTTTTCGGTGTTGTCCGATGCCTTGTAAATCCGCACGAGTTGCTCCGCCCAATCGCCGTCAATCGGGGCGACTTTACGGCCATGTTCAAGCACCTTTGCCGCACTGACGAAATCTTTGGCTTCGGTGTAAATCCGCGCCAGTGCCAGTAGCAAGCGGTGGTCGTCGGGGCGTGCGGCTTGCAATTCTTCCAGCACGACCAATGCCGCATCGTCGTCACCCGAACGCAACAAAAGTCTGGCTTTCACCATCGAAGCAAGGGGGTGGTTCTTCTCCTTGGCGAG
>JANLRE010000600.1:0-8543 GCA_031368205.1 Fimbriiglobus sp.
CGATCAGCATTTGGCACGGAAGTTATTGTTTCGGCGATCCTTAGTGTTCTCAGCTCGTTCAGCCGCAACCCGGAGAAGAGTAAGGTTTTGTAAGCCAGAACTCGTTCTCTTCCGACCGCTTCGAGTTGTGCGACGACTTCGGGCCTGACTTCGGCGAGACGTTGCCCTGTACGGGAACCCCTGCGAATGGTGCGCGTATCATCGAGAGGGCGGGATCGGGCCGCTGTCAGAAGCCGATTGATTTCGTCTTCGGTCAAGGCCCGACGCTGGCGTCGCGGACGTCCGCCTTGGGGAGTTTGTTCAAGTCGTGGTCGAAAATCAGTTTTGAGTCTTTGCACCAGTTCAAGAACAAAACGATTGCGTCTCGGTAGTGGTTTTGGCTTCGCGCACTCATCCCGTCACCCAGAACCTCGACAAGCCACGACTCGATCGCTCTACGGGTGACGTCCTTGATGCAACTGAGTTTTAGATCGTCGGCAACGCGGCGAACCGCACGTAACGCATTCGCCCGGTAACCCGCCGTAACCGCGCGGGCAATGAGGGATTGTTCGTAACTCACAAAGTGGGTTTCGAGGGCGGTAGTCGAAGCGCGGGCGGTTTCGAGTTGTTTGGGGTCGAGGATACCGGCACGAACCTGTTCGACTTCGCGCTCCCACTTGCCCGGCAGTTGTTCGGCGGCTTGGCGGTCCCGGCAGCCCGTTGGACGTTCAACAACGATTCCCGTGCGATCCCGGTACCGGGCCGTGAACGTCTTCGAGGATGGAACAATGCGTGGGATTTCTGGGGTTCCCGTGATCGCAGCGGTGTCAGCCTTTCCCCGGCTTCGCCGGCGGGCGAACCGTTCCCCCGCTTTCGTGAAGCACTCGGCACCAGTCGGTAGAGATCGCGTTGTTCGCTTGCGAAAGAGAGTTCCCATGATCGTGGGTTCCGTGTCTGTGAATTACTGTGGGTTTAGAGTTGTGGCTTGCGGCAAACAGCCGAGCTGGCATTCGACGATGTTGAGCGTGGAGGCGAATTTGTACGCCACCGTCTGCCAATTTTTAAGGTTCCGAACTCCTTCACCGAAACCGGCACGGTCCGCAGTTAACCATCCGGGCCATCGGACACGGGGCGGTTCGCGGTTTACCCTTCGAGTCGGTCCAAGTGGCCGCACGCGAGCCGGTCCCGCCGGTGGTGGCAGGATCTTTCGGAACGGGCTTCGTCGTTTTCTTGTAGAAGACATTCGCCACGGATGAAGTCCTTACCTTGACGTCGGGCGATGCGTCGTCGGGTTCGCCTTGGGTGGGTGGTGACGTTCCGGCGCGGGAGCGGTTCAACGCGAGTAGCGTGGATAGCGGCTCACCGTCGGACGGCGTTGACGGCCAGCCGTAGGCGGCGATCGAGCGGACCGGCTCGGCACCGAATTACGACAAAATCCATTTAATGTTGGAACACGAACTCGGGGTGATTCAGAAGCGCGTGAAGCAGGTTCTCGACGGCGACACGCCGTTGGTCAGCCGCGGAGGCCGGAAGTCGCTTTAGGACTGTCGCCCGCTCCGCCGCAGTTGGGACGCGGCCGAGCGTGGTCAGAAACAGTTCTTCGACGATTTCCGGATCGGTCCGTTGGCCTGCCAACAACTTGGCGACCCGGCCATCCTTGTGCCGAATCATGCTTTCAAAGCTCTTGCCGCCGCTCAGGTGTAGGGCTTGCGAAAGCGTGGTGTCGGCTTCGCGCTCGCACTCGCAG
Organism: Fimbriiglobus sp.; assembly: GCA_031368205.1. Lineage (GTDB taxonomy): Bacteria > Planctomycetota > Planctomycetia > Gemmatales > Gemmataceae > Fimbriiglobus. The sequence goes on from JANLRE010000600.1 coordinate 1,727, forward strand.
GCCATCGCGCGGGCGGGCCGGCCGAAGGCTTCGAGAAACGGGTGCTTGTACTCGCCGTCGGGCAGTGACACCGCGCTAACGCCGTGCGGCAGGCCGGGGAACTTGGGCGGCACGCCGCAGGCGTCCGCGATCGCGTCGAGGAGTTGTTCGGCGCCGAGGCGGCGGACAGCGGCGTGGGAGTGGAAGCGGCCGTCGTCGCTGTTGAGCGGGGTCGTTGCGGAGGAGAGTTGATAGGTGCGCGAATTCATTACCGTGCGGATCAGTTGCTTGCGATCGAACTTTGACCGCACGAACTCGGCGGCCAGCGTGGTCAGCAATTCGGGATGGCTCGCCGGGTTCGAGATGCGGAAGTCGTCAACCGGGTCTACGAGGCCGCGGCCGAACAGGTGGAACCAGATGCGGTTGGCCGCCGCCTTTGCGAAGAAGGGGTTCTCGGGTGCCGTGAGCCACTGCGCGAACACGTCCCGTCGATCCGTGCCGCTGGTCAGCACCGGCTTTGCGGCGCCGAGTAACTTCGGTTCGGCACTCCGCCCGGTGCGGGGGTGGGTCAGCGTGCCGGAGCGGGTCGCCAGGACCGTTTCTTCCTTGTCGTAAAGCTGGACGAAGAACGGGCCGTCGCGGTAGGCCACCTGGGTGAAGAACGCGGCCAGGCCGTAGTAGTCGTCCTGCGTCCAGCGCTCGCCGGGGTGGTTGTGACACTTCGCGCAGCCAACGCGGACGCCGAGGAAGAGTTGCGACACTTCCTCCGCCCGCAGCATCGGGTCGCGGAGGCGGCGGTAGAACCCGGCGGGGGGGTTGGAATAATTGCCGCCGCTGGCCGTGAGGATGCTGCGCACGAACACGTCTTCCGGCACGTTGCCGGCCATTTGCTGGCGAATCCAGCCGTGGTACTTCCCGGCGCCGATCTTGCCGACGAACCGTTGGTTCACGCCGAGGCGGTCCGCCCACTTTTGCCCCCACCAGTCGGCGAACTCCGCTCGGCTGAGGAGCTCGTCAACCAGAACGGCACGCTTGGCGGGGGTTGGATCGGTGAGAAACGCTCGCACGCGATCGGCAGTCGGCAGGCGGCCAATCACGTCCAGGTGGGCGCGACGCACGAACTCCTCGTCCGTGCACAACCCGGACGGCTCGATTTGCAGTTCCTTTAACTTGGCAAAGACGTGGGCGTCGATGAAGTTGTTCGGGGCAGGGTTCGACCAGCGAAAGTCGGGCGACGGCTCGGCCACGGTTATTGTCGTCGTGGCCATGACGCCCATGTACTCCGCCACGATCGTGGCTTCGCCGCGGCCTTGTTTGCGGACCACCCCGCCCGCCGATACGCGGGCAACCGCGTCATCCGTCGTGGAAAAGCGGACAAGGTCCGTCACGTCCACGACCGGCCCCGACGCAAATTTCGCGGCGACCCGTAGCGGCTTCGCCGCATTGGGACCACCAAGAAGCATTCGCGTGGGTGTAATAACTAACTGCTCGACTGTTGTGGCCTGATCGTCGGTCGCTCCGTCGGCGGTCCACTGTTCTAGGATTTTGAAATGCGTATCGCCCACATCAAATCGCTTGCCCCCTTCATGCGCCGACCCGCCGCTTCCCTTGGCGATGACCAAACTGGCGGCCGGGTTCAGGCGGTCGATTCGTCGGCCCGCGTATTCCCGCGTCAAAGATTGGTGGTCCGAAACCGGGTCGTAGCCGCGAAGACTCAAGCGAAACCCGTTCTTCCCCGACGGCGTCCCGTGACAGGCACCCGCGTTGCACCCCAGCTTCGTGAGGGTCGGAACGACCTCCCGGCGAAAGCTCACCGACTCCCCGGCCGTCGCGGAGTCGCAAGCCAGCAACACGAACAGCGTACAAGCGGCGAAGTGTCGCATGGCAACCCATGGAGTTGGAAGAGAATGTCGGCGGGTGTGAACAGAGACGATTGTAACAGAATAGATTGTGCTTGTCACGGACACAATCGTGGGGCATAATTTCAACCACGCTCACTACCCGCCGAATTTCACCGCTCACCCGCGGACACGTCCTATGTCAACGACAAATTCCCTGTCCCGACGCGCATTGCTCAAGATCGGCGCTGTTGGTCTCACGGGACTGACGCTTCCGGGCTTGCTGAGCGCGGAAAGTGACGCCCGGAAGCAGCCCCGTCGGGGCACCGCGAAGAGCGTGATTTTGCTGTTTCAATTCGGCGGTGCGAGCCACCTGGATTCGTTCGACCCCAAGCCGAACGCCCCCTCAGAAATTCGCGGCGAATTCAAAACGATTGCGACGAAAGTGCCCGGATCGTTGGTGACGGAACACCTACCCCGACTGGCACAGCGGGCGGACCAGTTCGCGGTGCTACGAAGCGTTCGCCACAACAAGGGTGCCCACAACTCCGGCGCGTATTATTCACTGGTCGGGCGGGAACCGCTCACGGATATTGTCACCGCGAACGCCTCGGCGACGGACTTCCCCCACCCCGGTTCGATCGTCGATTACCTTGCGCCGAACCACTCGCGAAAAGTCCCCACGTCCGTCGCCCTCCCTTGGATGATTGCCGACGGGCCGTTCCGAACCCCCGGTGAGTTCGCGGGGTTTCTCGGTAAACAGTACGACCCGTTGTGGGCATTGGGAGACCCGAACAAGCCCGAGTTCAACGTGGCGGAATTGGTGCTACCCGAGGGGATTACCGTCCAACAACTCGGCGACCGGAAGGCGATCCAGGACGACCTCGCCAACCTCAGCCAGCTCGCCGACCGCGCTGCGGTGCGCGGCCTACGCGACTATCAAGCCCGCGCGGTCGATCTCCTCACGTCCGCCGAGACGCGCCGGGCGTTCGCCATTCAGGATGAACCCGCCGCGTTGCGGGACCGGTACGGGCGCAACACCTACGGCCAATCCTGTCTCGTCGCGCGGCGATTGGTAGAAGCGGGGGTCCGCTTCGTGACCGTGTACTACTCCGCCGGGATCGGCGGGTGGGACACGCACAAGGACAACTTCAACACGCTGAAGAACTCCCGATTACCCCACACGGATTTGGCGTTATCCGCGCTGATCGACGACCTGACGGACCGCGGCATGATCGACGATACGCTCGTCTACTGGACCGGCGATTTCGGCCGCACCCCGACGATCAACAAGGACGCCGGGCGGGACCACTGGCCGGCGTGTCAGAGCGTGGTCATGTTCGGCGGCGGCGTGCGCGGTGGCGCACGGTTCGGCGCGTCGGACCCGTCGGGTGCTTACCCGAAAGACGATCCGCTTCGACCCGATGACGTGACTGCCACGGTGATGCACGCCCTCGGCCTCGACCCCGCGACTGAAATCCGCGACCAACTCCGCCGCCCCATGCCCATTTCGACGGGCCAACCCGTGCATCAAATCTTCGGCTAGTGCGGCAGCACTCCCGCCGAATTCCGCCACATCATGGGGTGGTTCACCAGAAGCTACTTCCGTCACACTACGGGTACAACCTCCGTGGTGGTTCGGTGTCCCCATCACCAGTATCTCGGCAACCTTTCGGTACATCAACGCGGCGGATTTCTTGTTTTCGCGTCGATGTGGCTTTGTAACGTAAATGTCTCAAAAGTCTGAATTCCGCTTCGTCCGATCCGAAATCGTTTCCGTTTGGAAGCGTGTGACATGCATGAACCGGCTAGAAGATGGCTTCGAGTCCCCATCCGCACTCTTCCTGATTCAGTACGAAGCGGTTGTGAGCCAGCACTTTGCAAAGCACTTCGTTGACCATCGCCACTTCCGTCTTTGATCTGACCTAATCTCCGAACTTCCGTTTTATCGTAGAGGAGGTCGATTCGACGTTGCTTGGCTTGTGATCGTGCGTCAGAAACGCCGTTGGCACGCGGCCTATTCCTTGAGTTCAGCGGCCGTCCAAATGTCGATGTATTGTTGCGATTGCATGGACCAAGCCTATTTTGGAAAAGGTAGCATGAACTGGAAAGTCTTAATCAGGTTGAGACGCAGGGCGGTCGGACTGGCGACACCGGGTCAACAGCGTACCCGAAGAGACCTGCCAGTCTTTTCGATGCAACGCCTGACAACTCTTAAACTTGCGGTGGCTTTCGGTGGCGGCGTGGAAGCGGTGCTACGACCGGCTATCCGGTACTGTCCTAGCTTTGCGTTGCTGACTAGGATTTTATCCAAGGAGAAATTTTGCTTTTTCTTCTCGCAACATGACATATGGTGACACGACTTTTACATTTAGGCCAGTGCAGACGTTAGGTATCTTTATCTTGTTTGTCCAGTCTGATTTGATCTCATGTGTAACGATGGTGTAACCATGAGCATGGGCGCACGCTACCAAATAACAATCGGCAATTCCCAAGAATTGTGCAACCGCTTGCGATTTATATTGCTGACTATTTATCCAGCCACTGACGATGGGCATCGAATCAATCGTTGACTGATCGTGCGTGGGAAGGGAAGTGGGTGCCGAAGGCCGCGAAAGCCGACGATGGGCATCGAATCAATCGTTGACTGATCGTGCGGCAAAAAGAAGGCATCGCCACGCTCCGCCGCCCATTCCGAGAGTTCGTCCTTACCTCTGGTAAGCTCTTTGCCAACTGCTTGTATGCTATACACTTGGTCTTCAGCGTTCCGTTTTACCAGCCACTCCCAAAAGGCGGGGCAGAAGTCCATCCCATATTGCTGGTTCTTTGCTTGGATAAAGATATTGGCATCGAGTAGGTACTTGGTCACGATTCGTACCCCAAAACTTTGCCAAACCCTCTAAATGTTTCAGCATTGTTAATACCTAGTAATTGGAAAGCATCCCGGTATAAGGTGTTGCCTTCCAGTGTACTTTCAACAAGAGCGCTCCCGAATCGCTTTCCGACTCGGACTCGTAACGTGTTGTAAAAACTGCCACCGGGTTTCTTCGGCTTAGGCGCCGCCAGTCTGTGCGTTTCGTTGGAGTAAGCTTCGTCAAACTGGTCCTGTGTAATCATTCGGGCGTCCAACAACCGGCGAAGAATGACCAGCGAGCTAACCTTAAAGGTGCGAGCGATGTCCTTTAGCTGTTCAATTGGGTCGTCAAATTCCACGCTCTTTAACTCTGCGAGCGGAACTAGGAACTCCGCCGCCACCCGATTGCACCACACTTCTGTTTTGTTTGACAAAAACTTTGTGTTCAAGGAAGCGTCTGAAATGGCTGATTCGCCCAGCCACAAGTGCGCAAGTTCGTGGGCAAGTGTGAACATCTGGGCTGGCTTTGAATCGACGCCGTTAATGAATATCAGCGGCGCTAATGGGTCTGACAATGCAAAACCCCGGAATTCATCCGAGTTCAACGTGCGATCGCCGTTGTTGCCAACCACGCCACTCACCATGACCAAAACGCCAGACGCTTCGGCATGAGCAACGAAAAGCCTTAAAGCGTCGGTTGCCGTCGCGCAGCTTTGGCGTGCATGCACCGTGAAGTCTAAGACTAGTTGCATGTCTCCGGCGACACTTTCCACCGTGCTATTTAACGTGGCCGAACCAATGAACGGGCGGGGTTCTTCTCGCATATGCCGGGCATAGTCTCGGTACCAGTCTTGCCGCCTTTGACAAAGGTAAATGACATCTCGCATGTTTGGGGTAGGCTGTCGTACCCCGCGCCCATCCATAGTCCGCAAGTCCGGGATCGGAAGTTGTTCCACGGGGGGCGTGGGAAGGAAGAGATAGCCAACCGAAACGTGTACCGATTTGGCGAACTTCTCAAGCTGATTCAACGTCGGCTTTGTCTGGCCAACGATCCACGAATTTAATTGCGGGTGTTTAGCGAGCAAGTCTACACGACTCTGCCCAGAGCGGTCACACGCCCACTTCAACAAGTCTGGCTTTACTTCCACGCGAGCCATGATCGGTCAGCCCCACCCCTTATAAACCATTGAATTATAATCTCCCTACCCCGCCGGACGTATCTTGGTAGGCTCTAGGAATGCGGCCTTTCGGTTTGCTGATTCCAGTTCACCGACCGCAACTTTTCTGAGCCGCTCGCGTATCCAAACAGTCAACGGCACGCCGGCCAATTCCGCAGCGTCACTGAACCCCTTCTTCTCCGAAGGCGCGAGCCTCAGAAGAAGGGATTCGCTCTTTGACTCGGATGAATTCTTGCGGGGTCGCCCCCGTCGCTTTAGTTCTTTGCTCATCCTGATATTGTATATCCAAAAAATACAAAAATCAAGCCTACCTGCCTTGACTGGCTATTTATCGGATATACAATAAATACATGAAAAGAGACCCGACGGGCTGCTTCAACAGCCCGTCGGGTCAACCACAACCCGGCGGTTTAAGCCAGAGTGCAGCCTAGCAGCATCACTCTAAGCGAACCGCCTCCGTAATGGAAGGCTATTCGCTATGTTTTGTCCCGTTTGTACAGGCGTCGCCCGCCGGTTCGGAAAGAACCGCAACGGCTCGCAACGTCTCCGCTGTGATGCCTGCAATAAAACGTTCACGGATGCCGAGACGCAACCCGTAGACCGTCGCCGTCTAGACGCCAAGAAAGCCGAACTTTGCCTGCGGATGCTCTTGGAAGGCAACTCCATCCGCTCCGTCGAACGGCTAACTGAAGTCCACCGCGACACGGTCATTTCCGTCATGGTCGAAACGGGCGAGACGTGCGAGACGTTCCTAGCCCGAACCGTGCGGAGTGTGCAAGTTCACGACGTTCAAGCCGACGAAATTTGGGGCTTCGTCGGCTGCAAGGATAAGACCCGCGAGTTGAACGGGTACGACGACAGCCGGGGCGATGCGTGGTGCTTCGTTGCGATGGAGCGCGGAACCAAACTGGTGCTGACGTGGCACCTCGACAAGCGGACGCCGCTGGCAACGACCTACTTCGCGGCCA
>JANLRE010000238.1:0-1593 GCA_031368205.1 Fimbriiglobus sp.
ACGATTGCCGCGATGTCGCACCACATCAAGAACATCATGCAAGGCGTCCGCTTCGGCAGTGACATGGTCCGCATGGGTTTGGATGGTGACGACCGCGAGATGCTGACCAAGGGTTGGCGATTGGTCGAGAAGAATCAGGCCCGCATCGACGATTTGATTCTGGACATGCTCAACTACTCCAAGGAACGCGAACCGCTACTGGAACCGACCGACCTGCTTTCGTTAGGAGCGGATGTGATCGACATCGTTCGCGGTCGTGCCGATCGTAGCGGGGTTGTCATCGAGTGGAACCCGGTCACATTGCCAACGGTCGTGTGCGACCCCGATGGCATTCACCGGGCGTTGTTGAACCTCCTGAGCAATGCCGTCGATGCGGTCGAGAGTTGTGACCACCCGCACATCACCGTGACGACTGCGATCACGCCGGACAACGAGTTCGCCGAAATAGCGGTCACCGACAACGGCCCCGGCATTCCAGCGGACAAGATCGCGGATATTTTCAAACCGTTCGTCAGCACGAAGGGTTCCAAAGGCACCGGGTTGGGGTTGCCGGTCAGTCGAAAGATTTTGCAAGAACACGGCGGGGATGTCCTCGTCACAACATCCCCCAAGAACGGCACTACGTTCACGCTCCAGATTCCGATCCGCAGGAAATGAAAGTTCTCACGCAGAGACGCAGAGACGCAAAGAAATACAAAATCCGAATTTCTCTGCGTCTCTGCGTCTCTGCGTGAGAATTGGCTTTTTGTAACCCGCCCCGATACAGTGTTCCCAATGCGATTCCTTTTTCTCGGCGATATTGTGGGTGCCCCCGGTGTGGCTTTCGTGCGGAAAGCGGTACCCCGTTTGCGGCTATCGGAGCAACTCGATTTCGTGATTGCCAACGCGGAGAACGCGACGAACGGGTCGGGGTTGTCGCCGAAAGACTATCGCCTTCTGAAAGCCGCTGGCATTGATGCGTTCACGTTGGGCGACCACATCTACAAGAAGTTCGACATCGCCGAAGTGCTGAACAACCCTGCTGAACCGATCTGCAAGCCGGCCAACTATCCCGCCGTATCACCGGGCCGTGACCACGTCTTATTGTCCATTCACGAAACTTCAGTTGCACTGATTTCCGTGATGGGCCGAACCTACATGCGGTCGGTCGATTGCCCCTTCACCGCAGTTGATCGGGTGTTGGCAACGATCGGCAACCAAGCCCGCGTCATCATCGTGGACATTCACGCCGAAGCGACTGCCGACAAATACCAAATGGCCCACCACTTGAACGGCCGCGTGACAGCTGTTCTCGGAACTCACACCCACGTGCAAACCGCCGATGAACAAATCCTCTCCGGTTCGACCGCATTCCTCTGTGATGTCGGCATGTGCGGTCCTTACGATAGCATCCTGGGTCGCCGCATCGATCGCGTACTTCACACCGCAGTCACCTTCGAGCCGACCGCATTCGATGTAGCCACCGGCGATGTCCGACTCGCCGGCGCAATCGTAGACGTGAACCCCGAAACCGGCAAAGCCACCGCCATCCGCCGCATGATGCTCCGCGAAAGCGACCTGCCAGGGGTATGATCCTGGCGAACCAGCGACATC
>JANLRE010000603.1:0-9172 GCA_031368205.1 Fimbriiglobus sp.
GATGATGATGTTGCCTTCGTTGTAAGACGCCAGTCCGAGCGTCTGGAACACGAAGTTGCCACCTTCGGTTGCAATGTTTTGCAGCTTCAAACTCAGCTTTTGTTCAACACTGAACGGCAGCTGAGTTTGAAGCTGCAAAACATTGCGACCGAAGGGGGCAACTTCGTGTTCCAAACGCTGGGGCTGGCGTCCTACAACGAAGGCAACATCATCATCATCGGCGAGACGAAACTGGGGGTCGCGGAAGCCTGTTCGGGTTTGAGTATGCTGCTCGCTTTTTTCGCCTTGTCCGCAGCGATTGCGATCCTTTGCAAATCCCGACCCGTGATTGACCGCGTGATTGTTTTCCTCAGCTCAATCCCGATTGCACTGCTCTGCAACATCATCCGCATTACCGTCACCGGCTTGGTCTACCATGCCGGCTGGACCAAGCTGGGTGATCTTGTGGTTCACGACTTGGCGGGTTGGCTGATGATGCCGCTTGCGTTAGGGTTCACGTGGTTCGAGTTAAAGGTGATGAACTGGGTTGTGGAGCCTGTCGAACGACTTTCCACGGAAGAGGCACTGGGTCTGCCGATCCGGCGCAATACGGTGTCGTCCGTCCCGCCGACCGGGCCGGTTCCTTTCGCACGCCCTGATTCGGTGACCGCGCCGTGAACCATCGCCCGGTTTTAACATCCCGATGGTACGCGGCATTCGCTCTGGGAATGATGGCGTTCACGATTTACGGCAGCCTTGTGCCGTTCAACTACCACGCCCGCAGTTGGGACGACGCTGTTTCCGCGTTTCGTTGGGTACTCCAAACCCGGATGAAGATTGAGTCGCGCTCCGATTACTTAGCGAATTGCTTACTCGGTGTGCCACTGGGCTATTTTCTTCTGGGAATGCTCCGGGTGGATCGACCGGGGGTCTTAACGTCGCTGTTCTGGGCGTCGGTCTTGTTGCCGATTTGTACGGTGTTTTCAGCCTGTGTGGAGTTTTCGCAACTCTACTTCCCCGGCCGGACTTGTTCGGGGTCTGATATTGCCGCACAGGCAGTCGGTTCGGCGGTCGGCATCATCGCTTGGCTGGTATTCGGGCAATCGGTTACGAACTCGGTGCGAAAAATCTGGGGCGATCCCCGGTCCGGTGGCACCGCCGGGCGGGTTTTATTGGCTTACGTTGTGGTCATCGCGTTGGTGCAACTGCTACCCCTTGACATCGCCACCAGTCCAGCCGAGGTTTACCGCCGGTTGCGGGACGGTGTCCAAGAGGGTCGCATCACACTGATCCCGTTCCAAGAATGGTCCGGCGTTGACAACAAAGCGGTCACCAGTCATTGGCGGCTTGGTCAGACATGGCTCGAATTGATTGGACTGTATTTACCCGCCGGCCTGCTGATGGCGACGTTACCCGGACGATTTTGGCGGAGTTATTTTAGTGCCCCAGTTGTGTTCGCACTCGGAATTTTGCTCGCTGCGGTTTTGGAGTGCGCTCAGGTTTTGGTCTCCCGTCACCCCAGTACAACCGATGTCATTTTTGGGGCGATCGGCGTTGGCCTGGGTTGGTTCGCGGGACGGATTGCCTCACAAAATGCAACTTCACGCGGACTACGACTCGAACTCGCGTTGGTGTTCGCGCAAATCTGGTTCGCGGTGCTGGCGTACACACACTGGCAATCCTTTGGGTTCCGGCACGCCAGATGGGACGTGATTGTCTGGGTTCCCTTCGCGGATTTGCAGTCGAAGAACTACATCGGCGCGCTCGATGATGTCCTGGAACGAATTTTGATGTTTGCGCCGATCGGCGTCTTGGTGTCGGTCGTGGGACGACCCACAACCGGCTGGTTTCGACCACTTCTTGCAGCGGCAACCGGACTCGCGGTCGCTTTTGTGCTAGAGATGGGTCAGCTATTTTTGCCCGAGCGTTATCCCACGACGACAGATTTAATCACCGGGACTCTGGGTGCTTTTGTTAGCGCCGTGGTCGTCCAAAAGCTTCGCACTCATGACGAGGAACTGATATGAGCGTGGCCTTAAGCCCCTACACCCCCCTGCAGGTCACGGACGACTCCGGATTGAATTTCGGGCCGTTGACCGCGCGACCCGTCCGGTGGTTGTTCTTCAAAGAACGCTTCGCCTGGCCACGGTCCAGTGGCCACGATGTGCATACGTTTTTTATGATGCAAGCGCTCGCTCAGTCGGGCCACGCCGTGTCGATTGCGACCGTTGATACGCCGTCTGAAGCGGCGATGGCCGGGGTTCCGTTCGTCAATCGGTATGTTTTCAACGAACAGAATCCGCCCGTGCCGCCCAGCGGTGAGTTCCCGTTGTTTTACACGAAGTCGCAAGAAAAATTCCGCAGCTATTGGGGCGTCTCGGAGGATCGCGTTCGACAATTCGCGGCGGCGGCAGCCGATTGCCAAGCCGATGTGGTCGTGGTATCGGGGTTGAACGTGTTGCCCTATTTGGGCGCAATTGCCAACCGGAAGCGCGTCTGGTACGCCGCCGACGAATGGGTTTGGCATCACCTCTCAATGGTGAAACCGCTGAAACCGTCCACTTGGGGCGATGTCAAGCTGGGGATCACCAAGGGGATTTACGAGCGGGCCTATCGCTCGATGATCGACCGCGTCTGGGTGGTGTCGAAGACGGACGCGAAAGCGTTCCGTTGGTTCGCGGGCATGAAGCAAACGCAGATCATCCCGAACGGTGTGGATGCGAATCACTATTCGACCGAAACGGTCGAGCAATTGCCGAACAGTTGTGTGTTTTGGGGCCGACTCGATTTCGGGCCGAACATCCAGGCGGTCGAGTGGTTCTGCAAAAATGTCTGGCCAGCGATTCGGGCGAAAGTCCCGACGGCCCGGTTCCGAATCTACGGATTTCAACCGACGCTCCCCGTGCTCGCGTTCCACGGGAAAGACGGCATCGACGTGACACCGAACCTACCCGACATCCGTCGGGCGGTTCGGTCCTGTCAAGCGGTTGTGCTGCCGTTCGTGAGCGGTGGCGGCATCAAAAACAAACTCCTCGAAGCCGCCGCGATGGGGATGCCGGTCGTGTGTACAACCCGCGTCATCCACGGTTTGAAGGGTGAACCACCGCTGGCGTTTGCCGATCAACCCGCCGACTGGGTTCGTGTGTTGACCGATCTCTGGTCGAATGAACCTGCGCGACAAAAATTGGGGGCCGATGCCCGCACGTGGGTGACCAAACACCACACCTGGGATGCCGCCGCTCGTGCCGCCGCCGCCGGGATGCGCGACGAATCGAAGATCCTCCAAGAGATTCCGGGATGAAACAATTCCTACTCTTGATCGGCCTGTCGTTGGGCGGCATGTTGGGTGCCTTCATCCGGGGGCCGTTCGTGGCGCTCTGCGTGTATTACTTGTACGCAGTGCTTCGTCCCCAAGCGATCTGGAAGTTCCAGATGAGCCACATGCCGGAATTCGGCTGGTCCTTTTACGTCGCTCTTGCCGCACTGCTCAGTTACCTGCCGTGGGTGTTCGGGATCGTTGGACCACTGAACGAACCGGAACGTCGGGTCTTTCCCCGGTTCGTCTGGCCGCACCGCATGATGATTGGGTTCTCGATTTGGGTGACGCTGAGTTATCTGTTTGCGAACAACCAGGACCGGGCGTGGTTTTATTACCAGGAGTTACTCAAAGTCTTCCTGATGTATTTCCTCGCCACCCAGGTGATCCGTGCCTACTGGCAAATCCACATCCTCTACTTAATCGTGACGTTCGCACTGGGGTACATCGCCTTCGACGTGGTTCAGACTTACGCAACTTCCGGCTACTTGGTTCTGTTCAAGCGTGGCTTTTCGGACCTCGACAACAATGGCGCAGCACTGATGTTGGCGATGGGAATACCACTGCTCTTTTTCGCCTGGGAGTTCACCAAGGGCTGGTATCGCTGGGGATTCTTGCTCCTGATTCCCATCATCGGTGAAGCCGTGATGAGCAGTTACTCTCGGGGTGCGATGATTTCTGCCGTGATGGTCGCGCCGTTTTACCTGCTGTATTCCCGGAAAAAGAAGTTCTTGCTCCTGTGCTTTGCTATGGCGATCGTGGCGATTCCACTCGTCGCGGGGAAGGAAATCAAGGAACGATTCAACACGGTCAAGGAAGCGGGTGGGGACGATAGTTTCAACTCCCGACTGGTGAGTTGGGATTGTGCCCGACGCATTGCGAACGACTACCCGGTCTTCGGCGCCGGCGTCCGCTGTTCCAACTTGCTGACGAAACAATACGGCGCGGACCTGGAAGGCCGCACGATTCACAACCAGTATTTGCAGATTGCCGCCGACAACGGCTGGATCGGGTTGCTGTGGTATTTGGGACTGTTGTACACCACGTTCATCGCCTTTTGGTTCGCGCGGCGACGACTGTGGAAGCTACAAGACCCCGAATCCGTCCGGGCCACGGCGATGTTGGGGGGAATTGAGTGTTCGTTGCTGACGTTCTTGGTCGGGGCCATCGCGTTGTCATTGGAAACATTTGAGTTGCCGTATCTGCTAATCTTGTTGGGAACCCAAATCTGGTCGGTCATGAACGCCCAAGTTTCGTTGCCACCGGGGTATCGCCACCTGCCGATCCAGAACGTTCCCTTAATGACAGCGCGTCGTCGTCCCGTACCCATGACTGGACCCCGACCGGCGATTCCGTCAAAGCATCTCGGATCAAGTGCCGAGTCAGGCCGACCGAAGGCTTCACCAACGGTCCCAGACTTCCCGCCCCCAGGGGGATGGCCGTCGAACACGTGATCCGTTCCTACAATTGTGATGACTTCCCTGTGCTTGAACTGGCCCCTATGACCACTCCCGAATCGCAACTCCCTGCCCGACCGATTCGGGTGGGGTTTGTTGTTCACGTGATGCAAGTCGCCGGCGCGGAGGTGCTCATCCGGGAGACTATCCGACGGCTCGGCCCGGCCATCACGCCGACGATTTTCTGCCTCGATTCCATCGGCCGTATTGGGGAAGAGTTGGTCGCACAGGGCGTCGATCTAGTCTGCTTCCACCGCACGCCGGGCTGGGATTTTTCGGTTAGCAAGCGCATCGCCGCTGCCGCCCGAGAGCGGCAAATTGACGTGTTTCATGCGCACCAATACACGCCGTTCTTCTACACGGCACTGGCGAAGCTGTTCATCCGCCCGGTGCCGAAACTGATTCTCACCGAACACGGTCGCCACTACCCGGACTTGGTTTCACCGCCTCGACGCGCGGTCAACCGGATCGTGTTGGACCGGCTTGCCGATGCTGTGAATGCGTGTTGTGAATTTAGTGGCAAAGCGCTGTCGAAAGTGGACGGCTTCGCAGGGCATCGGGTCGAAGTGATCGAAAACGGCATCGAACTGGACCGCTACGGTCCGGCGAATGATAAGCCCGCACTTCAACGAAAACTAGGACTCGATCTCAGTCGGCGATACATCGTTCACGTGGCCCGACACCACCCCGTGAAGGACCAGAAGACACTCATTCGCAGCTATGCCGGCGCGGCCAAGGATTTACCGGACGTCGATTTGGTCATGGTCGGCGACGGACCGATGCGAGACGAATTGCAAAGTCTGGCTGCGGAGTTAGGGGTGTCGGCCCGTGTAAAGTTCGTCGGCATTCAATCCAACGTCGCGGATTGGCTCCGCGCTGCGGATGTCTTCGCGCTAACATCCGTGAGTGAGGCCGCATCCCTGACGCTTCTCGAAGCGATGGCGACCGGGTTGCCGGTTGTCGTCACGGCTGTCGGTGGCAATCCGGAAATTGTCCGGCACGAACAAGAAGGCTTGTTGTTCCCCCGTGGCGACGCCGATGCGGGTGCCGACTGCTTCCGACGGCTGTTCCGCGATCCAGCGTTTGCTAACAAGCTCGGACAAGCGGCGCGATCCCGTGTCGAAGCGAAGTACCAGCTACACCAAACCGTTGCGGCATATTTTAAGCTGTATCAGCACCTGTCCGGTGTGCAGTTCAAGCACCGACCGCTCAACATTGCTGGTCGGATCGAAAATCGGGTTTGACAGCTAGCCCCTGTCATCGGTTATGATCCGCAACTCATGGAAGACCAACCGCCATTGCCGAAGACCATCGCACCGCTCAAGAAAGCGTCCGTACTGAAAGCCGCGTTGAAAGCGTGCCTTCACGTGGTGGCGACTTTGGCAGTGTTGCCGTGGCTGATTTCGTACTGGCTCGGGGCTGCTGTCCTTGGCCCGAACCGGGCGCTGGAAGGAACATCCCAGGCGATTTCGTTGTTCCCAGGTTTGATCGGGGTCTTCTTGCGGCGAGCGTTTTTGATGCGCGTGTTGGCCCGCTGCCACCCCACGGCAGAAATCTCGTTCGGCACGCTCTTTTCGCAAACCGGGGCGATCCTCGATGAAAACGTTTACGTCGGCCCGCGCTGCCACCTTGGACTCGTGCATCTCGAAAAAAACGTGCTACTGGCTGCGGGCGTTCATATTCCCAGTGGCGGGCAAACGCACTACTTCGATGACCCCAACGTCCCGATCCGCGAGCAGGGTGGCGAACGCAGTGCCATCACAATTGGCGAAGGGGCGTGGATCGGCAGCGCCGCAATAGTGTTAGCGAATGTGGGCCGCGGCACGATCGTGGGGGCGGGTTCCGTCGTCACGAAACCCTTGCCGGACTTCGTGATCGCTGTGGGCGTCCCGGCAAAAGTGATTCGCCCACGATTCGCCCAGGATTCGGGCACAACACCAGACGACGGAACGCTATGACAGTAACATAATCTGCAACTGCCTGCACGGGTCGATCTGGACTCGGGGTGCGGGTACTCGACGAAAACAAGGGATCGAACGCAATGGCTGACCACGCTGGAAAATTATCCGTGCTGATCCCCGTTTACAACGAGGAACCGACGGTCCGTGAAATCCTGACTCGGGTGCTCGCGCTGGGTGCCGTTGTCAAAGAAATCGTCGTGGTCGATGACGGCTCGAAGGATAAAACCGCTGAGATTGTGCGGCAATTCGCGGAAGGCGAGCCGAAGGTTCGTTTTTTCCAATCGCCAATCAATCAGGGTAAAACGGCCGCGATCAAAAAGGCTCTTGAACTGGCTACCGGCGAAATCCTCATCATTCAAGACGCCGACCTGGAGTACGACCCCGCCGAAATCCCAGAGGTGATCGACCCCATCCTCAACGGCCACGCCGACGTGGTCTTCGGCTCACGCTTCCTAGTCCGTAAAGCCTCGCGGGTTCTGTACTTCTACCACTACTTGGCGAACGTCGGCCTCACGTTCCTCTCGAACATGCTGACCAACCGTAACATGTCCGACATTGAGACGTGTTATAAAGCCTTTCGCGCCGAGGTCATCAAGCCGATGGTCCTGACGAGCAAGGGGTTCGGCATGGAAGTCGAAATCACGGCGATGATCTGCAAAACCCGAGCGCGGACCTACGAAGTGCCGATTTCCTACTACGGTCGCCCCTACGAAGAAGGTAAAAAAATCGGCCCAATGGACGGCGTCGCCGCGCTGTATTACATCGGCTACTACAACCTCGTGAAACCCTATCTGTCGAGCGGCCGAATCTACATCAAAGCCGTCAACGACGGCCTCGCCAAACGCAGCGCGTTTGCACGGGCATAAGTCTTGAATGTGGCTTCCATTCCCACATCTCGTACATCAATCATTTGTGACTGATTTTGACTTTCGTGAACCTCACTACCCCACGACGTGAAATGTCTGACGTGAAACCGACGCAAGTTTTTTACCATGCTGGCACCGTGACCCGTGAAGAACGCGCGGCGCTGTTGAAGCAAACCGGCGCCACGCTGTGGTTTACGGGTCTGTCCGGCTCTGGGAAATCGACGTTTGCTGTGGCTCTGGAACAAGTCTTGATCCAACGCGGGCATCCGGCGTATGTCCTTGACGGCGATAACATCCGTTTTGGCTTGAATGCCGGACCGAAAATCCTGATGGACACGCGAGGTTGTAGCGAAGACCAAGCGAAGCGGTTTGGCTTGGGATTCAGTGCGGCGGACCGGGAAGAGAACATCCGCCGGATCGGGGAAGTAGCGAAACTGTTCGCCGATTCCGGTCTGCTCGCCCTGGCGAGTTTCATCAGCCCGTACCGCAAGGACCGGGATGCGGCGCGGAAGATTCACGAGCAGAACAAAGCCGGCGCGATCCCGTTCATCGAAGTGTTCGTGAACACGCCGATCGAGACGTGCGAACAACGTGACCCGAAGGGGCTGTACAAACAAGCCCGTGACGCCGTAGCCGCCGGCAAAGGCATGGGGTTCACGGGCGTTGATGACCCCTATGAGGCACCGACGAAACCGGAACTCACCCTCGACGCTTCCAAGCAAACTGTCGAAGAAGGCGTTGCGGTCGTGTTGAATTATTTGATTCAACGCGGTCTGGTGAAGGCGTAAAGTTGTGTTCAATTTCCCGGCGAACCGGCGGCGTAAGCGGCCTGGGTGGGCTACCACAAACGGGTCGTAGGT
Organism: Fimbriiglobus sp.; assembly: GCA_031368205.1. Lineage (GTDB taxonomy): Bacteria > Planctomycetota > Planctomycetia > Gemmatales > Gemmataceae > Fimbriiglobus. The sequence continues at coordinate 8,440 of JANLRE010000603.1, forward strand.
TCTGACCCAGGCGACTGACGCCGCCGGTTCGCCGGGAATACCGAAATCCACAGCATTTCAGCCAACGGTTTCAGTTTGAACACGGTCGAGATCAACGTCCGGTTCGCATTGTAACGAGAGGAGAAAATAGCCAGTGCTAATTTCCCCTCTCGTCGGCTTGCGCCCGTTTCTGGCTCCCGATAGACTTCCCGCTGTGCGACGCTGTCGGTGCGGAATAAGCCACCCAATTGATACGGTAGTCCGTGTGGGTTACGGGTCATGCGAGTGGTGCGGATTGCGAGACCGACGGGTTGGGATCGCGCCGATCGACCGAGTCGGCGCGCTTCCAAGGGCTAGTGTGATTGCGCGGAATACTCGGCTTTCGGACGGGAATTTCCTGCCAGAACCGATCTTTTCGCCGTGTCAAGCAAGCCCCTATATTTTAACCAGTCTAATGCAGTCTTCGTAGTAGGACTAATCGCGCAGAATTTCGGGTTTCCGGGTGATTTTGGCTCAAGACGAGAAGAACTGCGCGTTGACTGCTTGAGAGCCTCGACATAGAGTTCGTCCGGTTGAGCCTTCACCCAAGGTTCGGCACCGACTCAGGCTTCACGGTTCCATCCCGTAGTTAAGCAAACAACCCCGACTCGCGTTCTGCTGCCCCAGTCTGGCCGCGAACACCGGGGACCACGAAACGCCCTACTAGGTTAATGATGCCGAACACCCACACTTATTGGCGAACGGACCGCCCTGC
>JANLRE010000272.1:0-7678 GCA_031368205.1 Fimbriiglobus sp.
GAAAATACTGAGCCATTCATTCGGTGGATGTCGAGCGTCGGGCCTCGTAAAGCCTCGACCACGACCTACAAGATGACTTTTTTAATTGGCAGCAGGTGCTTGCTCTGGTAGTTTCGCCGCAAGTGCCAACCCCGCCCCTGCCAGCAAAGTCGTGACACCGCTGAGGGCCAAACTCACAAGGTGCCACGGACCGAAATTCTCTTTTGCGGAACTCGATATGCCCACATCCGGATGGAAGCGTTCCACACGCAGTTGGCTGACGGTTTGCGAGATAGGCCAACTCACAACGACCAAGACAAGTGCGATACCGATGACCACAACCCGCACTCGGTGAACGCGATGTGCGGGGTAAGACCACCAACTCAGTGCCGTCACCAAGGCAATCGAACCGCAGGTCGCTTGCATCAAAAAGTACTTCGGGAAAATCGGCGCGACGGCGGAGCCTGCGAGCGCGCTGGCCAGCGACTTCTTCGTTTCTGCAGGTGCAACCGGGTCGATGATTTGCGCGTAAGCGGTGCGGTCCGACGGCCCGTCGTTGACCACTTTGGTGAAGGACTCGAAGATCGCCGGGGCCGAGACAAAGTTAAAAAACGCCGCGCCGCCGAACCACATCCCGAGTGCCAGCACGTGCAGTGACTTCAACATCGTTTGTCGCATCGTCCATTCCCCAATTTTGTTTTCGGCGCCCGTCACAAGTCGGCCAATGTTCGCGCGATGTTTCAAAATCACGAGACTCGCCCCGATCAGGCAGAACACGGTGATGATCACAGCATCTGCACTAAACGCGGATGTCGTCCCGATGATGCGACTCGCCACCACTGCCACCGTTGCCGCGATCGACGCTAGCGATACATACCGCGTGGAGATGGCAACCAATATCCACACACCCAGCGCGACCAGCATCGGCCCTGGCACCAAGATGAACGCCACGCCCGCGCCTGTGGCCACGCCCTTACCACCGCGAAAGCCGAGATAAACGGGAAACAGGTGGCCGAGGAACGCCACGCCCGCCGCCCCGATCCGCAACCAATCGGTGGAGCCGAACAGCACGGGGGCTTCCGAATCAACCGCAGATGCAATCGGAACGATCACCGCAACGGGCAACGCGCCCTTCGCAAAATCGAGCAAGAACACCAACACGGCATAAGGCCGCCCCAGTACCCGCCCGACGTTGGTGGCGCCGATGTTCTTGCTACCCTGCTCGAAGAGATTCACACCCCGCGCACGACCAACGAGAAAGCCAAACGGGATGGCACCGAACAAATAGGCCGCGACCAGTAACCCGATGACGACGAGGATAGACATTGCGAACTCGTGGTGCTGATACGGGGGTACTGATTCTGTTGTAGATGCTGTGTCGGTTTACGCCGCCATTTTGCGGGCTTTGACTTGCGCGAACACATCCAGAAGTGCCGCGTAGTGATGCTCGAATGTCCAAGCACTCGCCGCTTGTCGTGCGGATTGAGTTGCACGGCGTCGATACTCCGGGTCGAGCATGGTTGCCATCGCGGACCCGAGTTCGTTGGCATTGTGTGGGTCTTGAATTACGATGCCGTTGTCCGGCACGGTCAGCAGTTCACTGGCGCCGTTGTATCGCGTCGTGATGACGGGTAAGCCACACGCCAACGCTTCCAGAGCGACGAGCGAACAGGGGTCATAAAACGTCGGGTGGACGAGAAAATCGGCGGCAAAGTAGGAGTCCTTCGGGTCCGACCGGAACCCGAGGAACAACACCCGGTCCTGAATCCCAAGGTGCATTGCCAACTGTTCATATTTGGCAAACTTGGGGTGGCCGACAATTGCAATGCGGAACCGATGATGGGTTGGGACGGCGGCAATCCCGTGTAGTAACGGGGCGAGGCCCTTCAGCCGATAGTTCATCGCCACGAACAGGCCGACTGGTTCGTCGGGTGTAACTCCCCACTCCGTGCGCTGCCGTTGTCGAAGTTTGAGACGGTCTTCGGACGCGAATCGACCGGGATCAACGGCACTATGAATAACGCACAATTGGGCCGGGTCAACCCCGTAAAACTGCTGAAAATGCCGCTGGACCATGCGGCTGTTCACGATAATGACGGGCTTGGTCGCGCCGAGATACTGTTTGCGTTCCAGCCGGGCGAACGACCAACTGGCGAGATCGAAGAACTTACCGAGTGAACCGAACGTTCGGGCAATTGGGCCGGAAAACTTCAGTTGGTTGTGGTGCCGACTGGCCGCGTGCAACCCGCCTTGCGGGTAAAGCACATCCTGCCCCCAGGTTTTATCGAACCCGACGGTCACGTCATGATTCGCCGATGCCAGGGCCTGCTCGCAAGCCTCAGCGAATCGCCACGGGCGCAAAAATCGTGGCCCACTCGATACTTTCAGTTGGTGAAACTGTGTCCCGATCGGCAACGAGTTGGCGTCCCACCGGCAGGCGTAAAGGTGAACGGTGTGGCCGTCTTTGGCGAGGCGTCGGGCGAGGTCGCCGATGTACGTCTCCGCGCCGCCGCGTGCGGGCAGAACGGATTCATAACAAAGGGCGATGTCCAAAGTGCTCACCCGCTACGCTCCCGGTTTTGCTTGGCGTTGTGCCGTTCATAGCGTGCCGCTTTCCACAAGGTCACGCGGGCCAACCCTTGCGTTGGTGAGGTGACGGCTCCCCAATCGCCACTACGGTAAAGCTTCCAGAACCGGACGACATCCCGTGGCGTAATCCCGGCGACACCGACCGTCGAGAACTTGAGTTGGGCCAAGTCTTTAATTTGCCACCACTGCCAGCCGAGTTGACGGTGCGCGAGTCGGTGGAAGTCGATCATCACAACCCGACCCGTCCAGTCATCGGGTGGGTGGGTACTGGCGTCAACGGAAATGTAGAAGTGGCACAGGTACAAATCTTGATGCGCGGTTCGGCGGCGATGCAACTCCCGAGACAGCCTCGCCACTTCCGCAATTAGCCCCCGCTTCCATTTCGCAAAAACATCCGAGTTGAGCCGCGAACGGGCCAACGGAATCGCTTCATGAAGCGGGAGCATGTTGGCCAATTCTTCGACCGCGAGAAAACTTTGCAACTGCCCGCCGCGACCACGCCATTCCCCAACGGCCACCGCGCGTGGGACGGGAATGCCACAGGTTTTTGCCCATTGAAGATGTTCCCATTCTTGCAGACCCGGTGACCAACTGCGACCAGGAAAGCATCGCGCCAAGTAGCCGTGCAACCGGGGCAACACGAAGTGCCGCTTCAAGTACACGACGAGAGTGCGGCCCTCGTGCTCCAGCGTCCAGCGTCCAATCGAGCGGCCTTGTTTGGCGTGAAAACGATCCGCGACCGACTCCGACATGATGCGATCGAGCCAGTCCGGTCCGACGAACTGTTCCCAATCCGGGTCGTGGTGGACGATCCACTTCCCGTTCGCGGTTTGCGGTGACTGGGTCGATGTCGGAACGGTCATGGTTTCAACCAACCTCAAACAACACCCGTGCTGAACTGCCGTAGGGTAGTCCGATCCGTGCTGGATTGCCCGAGGTAACCCAGTACGACCCGAAGGCGATCCGAACGGGACAACGACGCCAGTTCACAGTGCAACAACATCCGCAAATCGGCGCGGCGGGCGCGACTTGTGATCCGCTTGGAGAACTCAACCGCCAACGGCGATTCGAGGCCGACGCCGGTACTGACATTATGCGAAATCTGAAACACCGAACGACCCGTTTCACCGGCGATCAACCGCAGACCCGCGTTGTGAATGCGTCGTAACAGCGCACCGCATTCTTGAAGCAATGCGGAACGACGAATCGAATCGGGGACCAATTCCGCCACCCGCACCGCGACCGGGACCGGGCGATCGAGGGGTGCTTGGAGAAGGAACGAATCGGCACCCCAGGTGTCCGTCAGTTTTTGCCCGAAGGCCAATAACTCGGGTGCGGCAACGTCGTGGCGAGCCAGGTGGAACAGAATCCGTGCCGCTTTCGCGGCCGGGGATCGCCACGGTTTTTCCCGCAACGTTCCGACCGTTCGCCCGACCGGGTCGAAGGTGCGGAACCGTGTCAGCAACGCCCGGCGACCGTCCGAGAAGGTCACCCATTCCTCGGCATAGGTTCGTTCGGTATCGAGTGATTGACTTGGATAAAACGGCGCACCATCCGGTGGCGTCGGCCACACGGCCGCGACCTCGGGGATTGCACAAACCGTTTCGCCCGCGAGCCACACCAGTCGTTGTTCGGAACTTTTTTGAACAACTTGCTGTTGGTCGCGGATCGACGACCGCTGCGTCAACTTACCAGTGAATGCCAGGATTTGCCGGACAAATAACTTGAAACTCGGAGTCGTGACACCGCCCTGTCGCAGATTACGCAGATACACAGCCACGAATCGAAGCCGGTCACGAGTGCCCAGCAACTCTGCTGCAAGCGATGTGTGCAATGTCGCTAGTTGTCTGGCACGGGTGGCGTCGGGAACGTGCGCGATTGCCGTCGCCGATTGCCAGTCCACGAGCGTCACGGACTGTGTGGACGGGTTGATAAACAGGTGCTTCGCCGCGAGTTCGGGTGTGCTAAATCCGGCACGATGCAATGTGGCAATTGAGTGTGCTGCTTGTTGAATCAACACCCGACGGTCCGTCTGCGACAGTCCGTTGTCACACAGCACTGTTCGCACATTTGCCGCACCCACGAGTTCATCGACCAGTAGAAACGCTCGCCCCGTTCCGTCGTCACCGTAGGCCAGCCATTGCGGGCCGGGCAGGCCGGTTTCTTCGAGCCTTTTCAGCATCATGGCTTCACGTTCGGACCGTGAGACCCAGCCAAAACCATCGCGTTGATTTCGGAGCTTCGCACGGAATGGTACGTTGTGTTCGCGCTTCAAATACATCACTTTTCGTGCGGTTCCGCACAGAAGCACCACGCGGCACACGTGCCGGTCCGGGTGCCCACAGACAATCTCTCCGGGCAATTCCAACGCGGCGAGTGCGGAATCAATCCCGCATTTCCGGAGGAACTGTTCGTAGCGCGGGTGGAACACGATTCGCCCCCGTGAAGCGGGTTCCGTCATCCGCGACGGCTCCGGTCCGACGGCGATCCGCGTAGACATGACCTCGCCGACGGTGGGTGTCGGAACAGGTGGCGGGTCAATCAATCGAAACAGGCTAGCTAGCATGGCGACGCTCCTGCGTGACTTCGTCCGTGACTGTTTGGAGCAACTGATTGGCCGAGAGAAGCACTTCGGCGGGTGCAAGTTCCGTCATGCACCGATGGTGCCCCAACGGGCAAACCCGCTGTTGGCACGGCCCGCACGGGACCGGCTTTTGTAGGTGAATCGCCTTGGCGAAATACGTTTCGGTCCAACCGATGTGGGTGGGGCCGAAGAGCGTCACGACCGGGACATCAAACGCCGCCGCGAAATGCCGTGGCCCGCTGTCCGTGGTGACCAGCAACGATAGCCGCCGAACCACGGCTTTCGTCAAGCCGATTGACAACGGGATGTCACTCATCGTGAACACGTTCGGTCGGTTCGCTTGGGTGGCGATTTGCTGCGCAATGTCCCGCTCCGTCGGACCGCACAACACCAACACAGCGGCGTTGTGTTTGTCCGTCAACTTCTGAGCGAGTTCCGCGAAGTAGTTCGTCGGCCAGTGCTTCGACGACCCGAACGCACCGCCGGGGTTCAGGCCGATCACCCGTGAAAATCGGTTAAATCCGATCTGTTGCCAGACCCGTTCAGCGGCGAGTTCGTCGGTCGGCGTCGTGAACAACTCAATGCGGTGTCCGGGGTCCGGTACGCCCAGCCGTTGCACGATCCGGTTGTAGTCATCAATCGCTGGTACCGGCTTGGGCTGACCGCGTTCGTCACGGGTCGGGTAAAGCCGGTGCGTCAAAAGCCCATCGCGGAAGTAACGTGCGAACCCCACCACGGTGTGACAACCAGCCAGTCGCGCAATCAGTGCGGCCCGGAACGAGTTCGGGAACAGCACGGCGGTATCCGTGCCTTCGGCACGTAAGCGGTGGACGACGCTCCAAAATCGCCGATCTTTCGGGCCGGTTTTATCGAACAGCACCACATCATCGAACCACGGCGAACCGGCGATGGTGTCCGCCACATACGGCTTGCAGACCGCCAATAACTTCGCGGTCGGGAACTGGCTCCGAACGGCACGGATCGCCGGCGTGGCCATCACCACGTCACCAATCCAGTTCGGCAAAAAGAGTGCAATCGTTCGCATTTCAACTCGAAACCGGAATTACCGATTGAAGCCGTTCCTGAAACGCGGCTTCACCTGTCAACAGTTTCAACCCGACGCGGACCGCCCACAACGGCCGTTCGCCCAGTTCGCGGGTGCGTAGTTTCACGAAATCTTTCTGGGTTGTCAGTACCAATCCGTCAAGCGGTAGTTGTTTGGCCCATTGTTGCAGTTCTTCAACATCATCGCGGGTGTACGGGTGGTGGTCGGGAAAGCTGCGGAACGCAATGATTTTGCCGCCGAGGTCCGTGACCGTTCTCCGAAACGCTTCCGGATTACCGATGCCGCAAAACGCGGCGACGGGCCTACCCGCAACGTGTTCCAGGCTTGCCGTCACGCCATCCGTGCCAAGGAGTTCGATCGGGGCATGGATGGCTTGCACAACCAGCTTGCCGGGGAAACGCGATTCAATGAACGCCTGTTGACGAGCAACAGAATCCGCTTCCACTTGGTCGCACCGGGTCAGCATGATGACACTGGCACGACGGAGTTCGCTGATCGGCTCACGCAACAGCCCGCGTGGGAAAAGATACTCATCCCGAATCGCTCGTGTCGTGTCCAACAATACGATGTCCAGGTCGCGGGCCAGTCGGCGGTGTTGAAAGCCGTCGTCCAATACCAGCACTTCGCTTTCGAGTTCCTGCACCGCCGTCATCGCCAATTCGACGCGGTCCCGTCCTTGCAGGTGGGGCACTTCTAGCAGATTCTCTTCGAGTACCATCGCTTCGTCGTTCATCGCCCCGGTCGAACCATAGCCCCGGCTTAAGATTGCAGTTTGGTAACCCAGATCGCGGTAGAAGCGGGCAACATACTCCACGCAGGGCGTTTTGCCGGTACCACCGAGTGTCAAGTTGCCAATGCTCACGACCGGCACCGGCACCCGGATTGCGTGCGAGTAGCCGCGATCAAACAACCGATTCCGCACCCACACGCCGACGCCATACGGCCCGCGTGCCCACCACAACCCCGCCCGCACCACAGCCGCACCCACCCCGCGACGGTCGCCGTGAATGATGGAATGGTACGTGGCAACAGGCAACGCCAAAGCATGGCTCCGGGAGATCAAGCACTTCAGCGATGAGTTGTAACAGTTTGCGCAGAATGGCGTCAACCGCAGGAAGGGCAACATCCTCTCCGAAGGCGACGAACGGGTTGCTCTGACGAGGGAAGAAATCTGGGACCGCGTGCCGGACGAGATTCGCCGAAACGTGAAACGGTTCGAGGCGGTGCTGGAATACGGGTGCGGGGAACTGTGGGAGAAGCGGGGAGGAAGTGGCGGGAGAAATGGTCCCGCGAAGTATTGGCGAGTTTCGGGATGACGGAAAAGGAGTTTCACCAGGAAGAACTACCCCACTAGAAGCATAGGTATGGACACATCTTTCCGACCTGGGTATCTGGGGGAGCATGGTTACTTCTATGGCAATCTGGATCAGCGCCACCAGAACCGGTTCGATCAACTCGTG
>JANLRE010000304.1:0-2089 GCA_031368205.1 Fimbriiglobus sp.
CGCCGTCACTGCTGCTTGGCCCAGGTCAACGATTACCTCGTCGTCCGCGACCTCGGCAGCACCAACGGCGTACGCATCAACGGCGAGCGCGTCGTCGAAGGGAAACTCAACATCGGCGACGAACTGACCATCGGCAACTTCCGCTACCAAGTCTGCGGCGATGTATTGAATCGACCCGCTTCGGCGAAGGCATAGGCGATGATTTGGTTGCGGATCGGATGGCTTCTTCATCACACCGTCGGTGTCGTGGTGCGGAACAGTCGGCGGACAGTTCTTAACACTACGTAGCCAACGATGGTCCACGGGACGATCACGCACAACCCGACGACGAGCCACGACACGCTGAGCAGCAACGCGGAGACGCTGTACGTCAAGCCCTTGCGGACTTGCGGCCAGATGCCGTCGTCCTTGGACACGATCTGCTCGACGTTCGTGAGCGTCACGTCCAAGCGGGCGATGGCGTACTTGCCGTCGGTGGCTTGCGGGTTGCGAGTCGCTTGGTTGAGGCGGACGGTGCCGGCGGCTTTCAGCCTTTCCACGAGGGCCGAAGCGGAGGCGAGTGGCACGTCGTAAATGAGGTGCGCCGTCACGTTGCCGTTGCGCTCGTGGTTGACCTGCACGTTCACCGGGCGGCCTTTCACTTCGCCGACTTGGGCGCTGATGACCGTTGCAGCGGTCTCCACGTCAGTCACTTCAACCGCGAGCGTTGTGGTTTCACGCGGGGCCAGTTTCGTGGCGCTCAGGAACGACGTGCGGAACAGCACCTTCGTGTCCGTGACGGCGTCGCCTTCTGGGGCGCGGTTGACGTTACGGGCGAGCACTTCCCCACTAGCGTTGATGGCGGCTTGCACGGCGGTTTCGTCAGTGCGGCGCACTTCAAAATCGAACTGGGCGGTGATGTTTTGCCGGTCGTTCTCGTCGAGTTTTGCGGTCAGCACGCGGCCTTTGGCCTGGGCCACGGCGTCTTGCAGCAACTTGTACGCGGCGGGCACGTCGATCACCGCGAGTTGCACGTTCGCCGTTTCCCGTGGCGCCACGTTGGCGAGGTTGTAAAGCTGCACCAGAAACTGCGTTTCACCGCGTTTCACCTTGGCGTCTTTGACTGGCGTACCGCCATCGGCTTGGGTGACGCGGTCAATCTCCAACCGGGCGACGCGACCAATTTGACGCAAACGGTCACGAGTGGGTCCAGACGCATCGGGCGGCACTTCAAACTGCAAGATGGCGTTGAACTGCCCGGCACTCAACTGCTTCAACTCCGATTTCGTGACCCGCCCTTTGGCCTCCGTCACGGCGGCAATCGCTTGTTGCAAGCCTTTATCCACGTCTTCGACTTCGATGCCCGCTTGCACCCGTTCCGTTTCGGTCAACCCGACGGCGGCGCGAATCTCCTTCTCGATCAGCGCGATCGTGAGCGTGCTGAGAGCGGCCTGGTTGCTGTAGTAGCGCAGTTCGCCTTCGTACTCTTCGAGGCGCGTCCGCCAGACGCCGAGTTCCTTTTCGGCTTCGAGCAGTTGCTTAATCTCGCCTTTGCCTTCCTTAATCATGTTCAGCAACCGCGTTTCCATCGTGCGGGCGGCTTTGAGGCGGCTTTCGAGGTCGGTGTATTGCTTGGTGATGTCCTGACTGCCGATCCGCTGCCCCTTCAGTTCGCCGACCTTGCCGAGATCCTTCCGCAGATCGAGTACGAAGCTATCGAGGTGTTCCGGCGGCATCCGCACGACCACGGAACCTTTCATTTTGCCGTTCGCCAACTTCTCGCTGTTCACCGTGCCGATGAACCCACCCTTAATCGGCAGCACCAACTTCATCACGGTCGCCACCGCCGAATCGAACGACTCGATTTCAAACTCCATATCCCCGGTGCGAATGATGACCTTCCGCTGATCTTGGGCAACCGTCGCGGGAGCGGGGTCAGCAGGGGTGGGCACACCGGGCCTAGCGAGTGCTAATTTAACAACGGCGTCCTTATCTGCTTCTTGAGCGAGTTGTAGTAACTGCTTTTCGCGCATTTCAACAGGCTTTGGTTCGACTGGAGCTTTGGAAAACTTGGCGAGGTCTTTTCCGGAAGGGTCAAAGGCAAAGCCCG
>JANLRE010000306.1:0-6951 GCA_031368205.1 Fimbriiglobus sp.
CCGTCGAACTTCCACAGGAGCCGGCCGGTTTCCGGGTCGAACCCCCGCAACCAGCCGTCCCCCCCAGGGAATATCACCTGCGGGACCGGGTCCGAAGCATACGACGGGCTGGCCCACTGGCCGTGCATAATGTTTTTGCCCGGCGAATTGTCCGTCCAGAGGACTTTCCCGGTCCGCTTGTCGAGGCACAGAAAACTCGGGGCGTCCGGGGCGGGAAGGTTAATGTGTCCCATGTCCACCCCGTTACTGGTTTGGACAAAGAGCCGGTCGCCGACGACCAGCGGGCACCCCGTCGCCATGCTGTGCGGGAAGACTTTTAACTCCTTAATCATGTCCAATTCCCAGATCACGTCCGCGTCGGTCACCTGTTTGTACTTCTCGCCCTGAAAACCCTGATTCCCGTCGGCGAAGCCGTTCGCGTCCAGGCAAACCACCGTGCAGCGGTTGCTCACGTAATAGACCCGGTCCCCGTCGACCGTGGGAATCGAGCACACACCTTCCTTGGGCCAATCATTCACAATACCGGACGCGAGCTTGTCGTGAACGGATTGCCAGAGGAATTTCCCGGTGGCGGCGTCGAAGCACATGAGCACCCCCATGTCCAGCGCTGTCAGTTCTTTCTCACCCCGCTCGAACACCTGATCGCGGTTGTTCCGCGGCCGCTCGTTGTTCGTGCCGACGTAGACTTTCCCCCCGGCGACAACGGGTTGGGCGTAACTCCGTGAGCCGAGGTCCGCCTTCCACAACAGCGGCAACCCCTTTTGCGGGTCGATTTCCCCCAGGATGCCTCGGTCCTGGATGTTGGCCATGTTGCGACCGGGAGACCCGCCGTACATGGGCCACGTCGAGCGCGGCGTCAGGTTGACTGGCGCGGGAGTTTGGAACGCCGCCCTCCCAACAGGAATCGTCACCAGGACGAGGAACATCAAGCAACGGGCCTTGTTCATGGCTTTCTCGACAGGGTGTGCCGCATGCTACCCAACGGGTGCGGGAGGGGAGCGACACGAGATTATCTCGCTATAAGCCAAATACGCAAAGGAATAAAAATGAGTGAAGAGGAAAAGGCTTGGTCGGCGTGAGGTCTTCTATTCAGATGGTATTTGATGACAGCCGCCCAGACGGAGACTACGCTCAGGTAAACCTCGTTGGTTGGATCCTGAATAGCCGCTTGAAATGTCAGCGGGAGCTTCGGATTCGCCGTAATGTACCAGAGGAAAACGTGGGTGTCGAGTAGTAGCCTCATCGCCCCTCGAAGTCTTTGAGGATCTCGTCGGGTAGCGGCGCGTCGAAGTCGTCGGGAACGGTGAATTCACCGGCACATAGGCCGAAGGGCCGGGGACCACTTGGTGCGGGGTCAACAGGCCGCAGTTCAGCAATCGCGCGGCCACCACGGACCACGACGAGGAGTTCCCCCGCTTCAACACGGTCCAGCAACGCACTTGGGTTCTGCTGGAGTTCTTGCACGCTAATGGTACTCATGAAAACTATTGTACCATCGGGAACGACGGAAGCGACCACGTCTCGCGCCCGCAACAGGCGGGCTTGTCCATCGGACTCGGCATCCGTTTAACATCTGTTGCGGATGAATTGCTGGTTTCTCTCGTTTCGTTGGGAGGGGTTTCTCGTGGACGTGAGCTTGGCGGTGGTCGGGGCGACCGGGGCGGTGGGGGAGTTGATTCGGCAGGTGCTCGTGGAACGCGGGTTCAAACCGACGACGATCAAGTTCCTGGCGTCCGAGAAATCCGTTGGCAAAACGATCGAGTTTCGCGGGAAATCGTACAAAGTCGAGGCGATCACGGCGGAAGCGTTTGCTGGGGTGCAGATCGTCCTCAGCAGCACGCCGTCGTCCATCAGCAAGCAGTTCAGCCCCATCGCCGCACAGCACGGCGCGATCGTGATCGACAATTCGTCGGCGTGGCGAATGGACCCGGATTGTCCGCTCGTCGTGCCGGAAGTGAACGCCCACGAATTGCACAACGCCAAGAAGGGCATCGTCGCCAACCCGAATTGCGTGGCGATTCCACTGACCGTCGCCCTGAAGCCGCTGCACAACCTTGCGAAAATTAGGCGGATTATCGTCAGCACCTATCAATCCTCGTCCGGCAAGGGTGCGACGGGCTTGGTTGATTTTGATGCCCAACTGAAAGCCTACGCCAGTGGGCAACCCGTGCCGAAGCCGACGGCACACCGGGCGCAACTGGCGGGGAACGTCATCACGCTGGATTGGACGCTCGACCCGAACGGCTACACCGAGGAAGAAAACAAGGTCATCAACGAGACGCAAAAAATCTTCGGCGACAAGACGATTGGCGTGTCACCGACGTGCGTGCGGGTGCCGGTGAAGGTCTCGCACAGTGAATCCATCAACGTCGAGTTTCAACGGCCGATCACCGTCGAAGCCGCGAAGAGGGCACTGGCCGAAGCGCCGGGCGTCGTGTTAATGGACGAACTGCGTGGCGAATTTCCACAACCGATCCACGCGACCGGCACCGATCACACCTACGTCGGTCGGGTCCGCCAAGACCCGTCGAACCCGAACGCGCTAAACCTCTGGGTCGTGGCGGACAACCTTCGCAAAGGGGCGGCCACGAACGCGGTGCAATGTGCCGTTGAACTCGTGAAACGCGGCATCGTTCGTAGTAAGTAAGAATTTTCTCACGCAGAGACGCGGAGACGCAGAGAGAAAGCGAGAACGGGAAATGGCTTTTCCATTGCTCTCTCCGCGTCTTTGCGACTCTGCGTGAGACACGTTTTAGAACACCCACTTGCGTAACTACCGTATCATTGTCCGTTACGACGGCACCGAGTTTCTAGGCTGGCAGACGCAGCCGGGGTACCGCACGGTGCAAGAGACGATCCAAAACGCGATCGGCGTCATCACGCAAGAATCGCGGGTTCGACTGAACGCCAGTGGTCGGACCGATGCCGGGGTCCACGCCGTCGGGCAGGTGGCGAACTTTTACAGCGTGTCGAAATTGTCCGGCCCGGTGTTGGTGAAAGCCATCAACGCGAACTTGCCCGACGACGTGTGTGTGCGGCTGTGTGATGTCGTGCCGCAATCGTTTTGTGCGAACAAGGACGCACTGCGGAAGATGTATCGGTATGTGATTACCGATGCGAGAATGCACGACCCGTTTCTGTGCCGGTTCGCCGACCACTGCCGCAAACCGCTTGACACGGATGCCATGATCGTGGCAGCGAAGCACCTGCTGGGGCGGCATGATTTCCGGAGTTTTGAGACGAAGTGGCCCAACCGACTTAGCAGCATCCGCACCATCACCCACGCCAGTGTGATTCGCATCGGTGAAACGATTTGGGTTGACGTTGAAGCCACTGGCTTCCTGTACAACATGGTCCGCGCGATCGCCGGAACGCTGGTGAAAGTGGGCCGCCACGAGTGGCCGCCGGAACACGTCGCGCGCATCATCGCCCGCCAAGACCGGCGTGAAGCCGGCCCGAACGCCCCACCGCAAGGGCTGTTTTTAATGCGTGTGACCTACCCCAAACACCTCGAAACCGCTGCACTATGATTCCGTACCCCGATCAACTGCCGATCACGCCGTTCACCAGTCGTGTCGATGCGACGGTGACCGTACCCGGTAGCAAAAGCATCACCAACCGGGCACTGGTGCTGGCGGCACTGGCGAGTCGGAATGGCACTTGCGTACTTGATGGCGTGCTGCAAAGTGAAGACACCGAGGTGATGGTCGATTGCCTCACCCGTCTCGGGTTTGACCTGCATGTTAATTGGCCCGCTTGTCGCATCACGCTGAATCCGAACAACTCGGGGCGCCTAATTCCCGCGAAGAATGCTGACCTGTTCGTCGGCAACTCCGGCACCACGATTCGATTCCTGACGGCAATGGTCGCACTGGGGCAGGGGACGTATCGTCTCGATGGCATTCCGCGAATGCGCGAACGGCCCATTCAAGACTTACTCGATACGTTGGAACAACTCGGGGTCGATGCGAAAAGCGAACCGAGCACCGGCTGCCCGCCGGTGGTGGTGAATGCCAACGGACTTCGTGGCGGAGTGGTGAAGGTCAAAGCGAACACTAGTAGCCAATTTTTGAGCGGGTTGTTGCTGGCGGCGCCGTTCGCTACGGCGGAAACAATACTAGAAATCGTCGGAACGCTGGTCTCCGAACCCTACGTCGAGATGACCATTGCGATGCTAAAGGCGTTCAATCTCACGGTGAATCGGGATGCGGCTGGGCGGTTCGTGATCCCCGGCAACCAACAGATTCACCGCGAGCAATACGCCATCGAACCGGATGCGTCGTCGGCGTCGTACTTTTGGGCGATTGCCGCGATCACCGGCGGTCGGGTCACGGTGAACGGGTTGACCCGGAAGTCGTTGCAAGGCGACGTGGGCTTCGTGGACATCCTTCAACAAATGGGGTGTCGCGTTGAAGAATCGAGCGATGCGATTACTGTTCACGGTGGCCCACTCCACGGTGTCGATGTGGACATGAACGCGATCAGTGACACCGTGATGACACTCGCCGCGGTCGCCTGCTTCGCCGACGGCCCGACGCGGATTCGCAACGTCGCCCACATTCGCCACAAGGAGACGGACCGCATCGCGGCACTCGCCACCGAACTCCGCAAACTGGGTGCGGGTGTGGACGAGTCCGACGACGGGTTGCAAATCACCCCGCAACCGCTCACGGGGTGTGCCGTTGATACCTACAACGACCACCGCATGGCGATGAGCTTGGCATTGATTGGACTGAAGGTGCCGGGCGTAGTGGTGAACAATCCGGGGTGCGTGGCGAAGACGTATCCGGGGTTCTGGCAAGATTTGAAGAAAGCCCAGTGAGGAAGAAAGCCCAGTGATTATCATCACTGGGCTTTCGGGGGTTATTTCTTCTCGGCCTTGGGTTTCGGCGGGGCTTTCTTCTTCGGCTCTTTGGCTTCTTTCGGAGCTTTGGGTTCGGCCTTCGGCTTTGCGGGTGCTGCCGTTGCGGACTTCAAGGAGGCTTCCGTCCAGGATGGCGTCAGCCGCTTGATCTTGGCGAGGATCAGTGTCCGGGCTTCGCCGGTGGCGGTTTCGAGTTTCGCCTTCCACTTGTGCATTTTCTTTTTGCGGTGGTAACGCCGTCTCAGTTCCATCTGCCGATCAATCATTACTTGCTCCACGGATAATCGCTGTTCACAACCATAAGACAAGCATATCTGGAGTGAGGATTTCCGACAACCCACGCCGAGGTAAGTCGTGAGCATACTGAATTGGTTGCGCCGAAACTTGCTGTACGCCCGTGACGAGGACTACTTCCCCGATTGTCGGGTGTTTCTGGACAACCGGGATGCGATGCTGGAACTTTTTCATCAAGCGGCGATGGCGGCAGGGAAGCCACGCGGGTTGCGTTGGGTGTCGGTGGAGCCGGTTGCGGAGCCGGTTTTCGTGTTGGACAACCTGGATGGTTTGCTACTGGTACTCTGGCCACTTAACGTGGAGTTTGAGCCGGTGCCGAATTCCGAGATGGAAGATGTCCCACAAGCAACCGGGTCACGGGGGGTGATCGCAACGTTCAGTTGCAAAAGGCGTCGATGGCAGACAAACGGTTACGGCGTCTTTAACATGTCAATCGAGAAGATTATCGGTGGAGGAATACTTCTCAGCCTCATCGACTTTAATCCACATCGAACAGCATAATGGTGCCGGTGTCACCGCCGACGGCCAGTCGCAGGCTGTCCGGGCTGAAGGCGAGGGTGATGACTTTGCCAATCGGCCAGACGTAGCACGCTCGTTCGGCTCCGGTGTTTGCGTCCCAAAAGCGCACAGTGCCGTCCCAACTTCCGGTTGCCAGGATGTGGCCATCGGGGCTGAAGGCGATGCTGGTGACTGCTCCCTTGTGGCCGGTTAGCTGGACACGTTCTTGGCGGCTTGGCAGGTGAAATAGTTTGCCGCTCCATTCGACGGCGACGGCTAACCATTCGCCGTCGGGGTGCAGGGAAAGGCTCGTGGCGTTGTGCGGCAAGTTGAACCGAATCGGCTCCGGTTTGGTGATGTCCCACACGGCGATTTTGCGGCCCCACTCGGCCCACGCCACCAATCGCTTGGTAGGCAACACGCTGATGGCCCGCACACCTTGGCCCGCCCGAAATTGTGGTTCGCGGTACCGTTGGGTGGTCATGTCCCAGAGCATCAGCATTCCCGAATCGGGCTTCACCCGATCGCCAGCGCCGACGACCAGGAGTTCAGGTGTCAGAAATCGCAGTGCCGTCACACTCGTGGGTTTGCCGGTGGGGTTAAAAATAGCGAACGTGCCATCGGCCCGTTCCCGTCGGCCCAACCACCCCATGCCGCCACCGACCACGAACGCGAGACCTTCGGGGTGAAACTCGATGGCATTGATGGAAGTGGTTAACTCCGGATCGGTGGGCAATTCTTCGGGAATCTCCGTACCGTTCCAGATCCCAACCATGCCGCTTTTCGTGCCGCTCGCTAGGCGTTGGCCGTCCGGCGAGAATGCGAGCGCCGTCACGGGTGAATTGTGGCCTTCCAACAACAACATGGCGTCATCCGTGATTCGGAAACCGGGTCTGCTAGAATTGTATGCGTCACGTGTCGTGGATTTCTTACGGGTTCGATTATGTCAGTTGAAGTGCAGTGGACCGACGCCGACCCGGAGACGGGCGAGAAGCGATTTGTTTCCGTGGAGCGGTTCGCCGGGAAGTGGACGTTCAAAGTGCGATACCGTCGCCGTGAGAATTGGACGACGCCCGCACACGTCAGCCGGGACATGTGGGAAACGCTTCTCGACGCGCTGGAACGCCGGTACCCGCGCCGCGAAGGGATCACGGACGTGGACCTGATCGGCGTGAAGAAAATCCTCGGCGAACACAAAGACCCGCCCACCTTCGATCGTGACGTTGCCGAATGAATCTCACGCAGAGGCGCAGAGACGCAGAATAACAGAATTGGATTCAAACTCTGCGTCTCTG